>NZ_JBFUIJ010000025.1:0-90223 GCF_056401935.1 Mucilaginibacter sp. P4_D1 | reverse complement strand
GCGTAAACCCGTACCAGGTCAACAATGGGGCTCATTGTTCTTTTAATATCAAACACTTCCCTGCTATCTTTTTTAAACGTGCGGATGGTATTGAAAAACGTTAACGGCGGCTCATATTGCAGGGCGTTTTTAGCCATGTGGAAAAATAGCTTCTCTAAAGGCTGCTGTAATCGCTCGTCTAAAAATTGGTGCAGTTCATCCATAATGGTGCTGTCGCCATAAATGCTGCGGCAATCAAAAAAGGTAGAAAAGTTGATCACCGTTTCGGGGATAGATTCGTCCATCCAGTAATCGTAATTGCGTTTCCAGTGCGATAGCGAGTGGGTCCATTTGGGGTTTTGCGCCATAAAATCGCCTGTGCAATATACAAAACCAATGTTATTCAAATCGTTTGATACACGACTGGCCAGGTCAAGGAAATAAGCACGCACCTCTTCGCGGTGCTCATTGGCCTTATCTTCGTAAATAATGGCGTTGTCCTGGTCGGTTTTAAAGGTTTGCTCTTTACGGCCTTCGCTACCCAGTACCATAAATACAAATTTGGCGGGTGGTGGCCCAATTTGGGCAATTACGCTTTCAATTACTTTTTGGGCAATGGTATCGGCAACGGTGGTTATAATCTGGTTCACAATTTCGGCGTTCACGCCGCGGCCCAACAGCTGGGTTACAAATTGGGGTACGCTTTGCCACTTGCGTTTTAACTCATCTGTTGATAGCGCCAGCTTAACCGATTGTATAAATACCATCGGCGACTGTGCCTGTTCGCTTAATAGCTTATTTCGGCTGATAAATCCAACATACCCGCCCGCCTTTTGGATCAGTATATACCGGGTTTTGGTTTGGAACATCATCAGCAAGGCCTCATAAACAAAGGCATCTGCGCTAATGCTCACTATTGGCGTATCCATCACAAGGTTTACAGCACAGGCGGTGTCATATTGCCTGGCTATCACTTTATCGCGCAGTGTAATATCGGTTACGTAGCCAACAATCTTTTGCTCATCGTTCAAAATAAAAAGGCAGCTGGTTTTTTGGGCAGCCATCAGCTGGGCTGCTTTGTATATGGGTGTGTGCCCCTGGCAGGCTATTACAGGCCTGTATTCAATGCTTTCTACACGGCGCGAGTATAACTGCTCAGATGCGATATAGCTTTCGGCAAACGATGCCGGTTGCTTAAAAAAATGGACAAACTCCTCATTTTGCATCCGTTTACCAAACTCGGCAGTAAAATGCAAAAAGAAATCTTCGTAGGTTTTGCACAGCAGGCGAAAATCTTTACGGTGCAAAAAATAAACCAGCGTTCCCTTTTTGGCAACAACTGTTCGTAACGATCGCCTCCTGTTTAGTAATACCGAAACGCCGCCGTAGCAAAAGCCGGGCTCGTGGTTTTCTATCAAACGCTTATTGCCTGTGCTATCATAAAAAAAAGATTCATAACTACCCCGTACAATAATGTCAACACCTTTCATCATTGTAATATCCTGCTGGTAAATCACCACATCTTTTTGATAGCTTATTTCCTGCAACTGTTCGGCTACGCCTTGCAGTACCTCGGTGGGCAGGGCGTTAAAAGGCGTAATGGATGCCAAAAACTCCAGTCGGTTGTTCATAAGCTGTAAATGATGATGGCCATTAACAATATAAGCATTAATGCGGGCAATAAACAGCCCTTTCGTTGTTGGGCAGGATCGCGCTGCTGCTCAAAATCCTGGATTTGCTGACTGATGCTTTTATCAGATATTTCGCCGCGATTACGCAATTCAAAAAAACAAGCGGCTGTAGCCTGGGCATCATATAGTGCATTATGCTGGTTTTGCAAATCTGTATTAAACAGCATATAGTACAGTTCTTCCAGTCGTAAATGGCGCGTAAGCGAACTGTGCACCAGTTGAGTAGTGGCAACCATGGTGCAAAAAACAGGAAGGTTACCGAGCGGGTTTGCTATGCCCGAACGGTAATATGCCGCACCAAGCAGGTAATAATCCAGCCGGATAAAATGGCCTATCAGCATGGGGTTGTATTCCTGCACATCTGCTGCCAGTAGTTGTATCACTTCGGTTCGGGTTTTGCCGCTTAGTTTTAAAAATTCCGGTGTCAGGTGATGGATGGCCAGGGCTGCGGGAGTAATGGCGATTCCTTCGCTTTGGATATAATGGTCCTGTTGTTTGATCAGCTTTTGATGTTTATCGTAAATAAGCCAGGAAACCTGTAACGCGTGTGGCCAGTTTTCATCGGAACTGTAGGGCAGGTTCCACTTAAGTGGCAGGCCCGAGGCTTCTGTATCGATAAATAAAAAATAGTCGTTCAAGGTGTTTGCCGGATTGCTGTTTGCACTGGTATTCAAAAGTAATTAATTCCGGCAAAAGTTGATGGGAATAAAATGGCGGCGGCTTGAAAAGCCGCTGGTCATGCTGGTGTTTAATAATATGCTGAGCCTTAGTTAGCGGGAGCGACTACCCGGATTAGGATCAAAAGTGACATTTATAGGTGCGGTTGGCTTATATGGTATAGAATCAGGAAATACGCCCTAATTACTAATACGCACGTTATTGCCCTCCCTTATTCATCTTTTGGAAGCGTCCGCACAGAAATTATGCACACTATTGCACTTAGCAGCAGCAGGGTTAAAATCAGAGTTATCAATGGTATTAATTAATTGGTAATGATAAAGTTACACAAAAAATCAATATAGGTAAAATATTTTAATAAAAAAAACGTTGTCATTTTTTTGCGCTAAGAAGATTACTTAGAATAGCCAACCGGGAGGACATGCTGAAAATGACCGTCAGGAGCCTGGAATTGGCTTTTTTACAGCGTAGGGCTATCGTAAAACCTTGCTTTTAGTTTATCTTTTAAATAAATTTCCAGGCCCTGCATTTGGCCGGCCTTGTAAATATCTTGAATACTTAGCTTATGTTTTTGGTTTTCAAGCTCAATAATTAGCGATGGAACTTTTTTTACAGCTATATAAATGCAATATATGCCCAGCAGTACCGGCAAAACCGGCAGTGCTATTGATTCTATGTAGATGCGGTGTACGGTAGGATCATAAAAGTTTTGGTATACGCCTATGGTGTTGTACACTGCGAAAGCAATAAATAGTACCCCGACGATTAAGGTAAGCGCTACGTTTTTTGTTTCGACAGCCCTGGCGAAAGTGGCTTTGTGGATGTCGTAATAATTGATGGTTTTGTAATTGAACCGGTTGCGCAGCAGGTGAACGCCCTGTGGGGATAAAGCAAAATCTTTTGATTGGATGTCGTAATTGTTCATGGCAGGTTAGTTCACGGGCATTTTAATCAATATTCCATCTCTGGATAGGAGGTTTTAAATATAATGATTTACCCGGATTTAGCTAGGAAAACAGAATATATATGACCAGCGCTATGCTTACTAAACCTACTCCCCAAACAGATAACCGCTATACGCCAAACCTGTAGCTACACTCTTAAAATTATCGCCCGAGTTGAGGTTAACATGCGGAAATCTGTTTTTAAACAGCTTTTGAATACTGCCTACCAGCGATGTGCCGCCTGTTAAAAACAAACTATCAATATTTTCAGGATCGATGTTGTTTTGTTGCATGAATAGATCCAGGTACCCGGCAATCCGATCCACATCTTTGGCTATAATTTGTTCGTAATCAGTAAGTGATATTTCTTCATCAATATCAATATCCATGTTATGGTAACTAAACGCGGATGTATCTGCGTTTGAAAGCTCAATTTTTGTTTTTTCGATAGCCTGAAATACCGAGTAACCCAGGTTATAGTCTATAAGCGTTATCAGGTTTTTAAATTTCCGGTTGTTGCCCGAAAAATAGTAGTAATCTTCTATATCTTTTTTAATGCGGGGGCCATTAAAAAAGTTCATCTGCTCCCATGAACAAATGTTTGCAAAAAGCGAATTGGGAACGGTTAACACTTTACCGGGTGTGGCTTCATATTGCGTATGCTTGCCAAAATATGGCGTTCCTATATCCCACATAAAAGCCGAATCCAGGCTATCGCCGCCAACATAAATACCACCGTTGGCTATCATATCGTCCTTGCGGTTTTTGCTGCCAACTTTTTTCGGATCAAGCACTAAATAGGTAAAATCTGTTGTACCCCCGCCCAAATCTGCCACCAATACATTTTCTTTTTTTGCCAGCGTTTTCTCGTAGGCAAAAGCAGCGCCTATCGGCTCAAACTGAAAGCGGACATTCGTAAAACCCGCAATTGCTGCGGCCTTGCTCAGCCTGGTTTGCGCCAGAGTGTCTTTTTGCACGTCGTCGTCATCAAAAAACACCGGTCGGCCAATTACCGCTGTGCGGCAATCCTCCCCGGTCAGTTCATCTGCCCGTTCTTTCAGTTCCTTTAAAATAATAGCCACAAGGTCAGATGCGTTGAACCTTTTGTTTTGAATGCGGGTTTCGGTGAAGCTGCTCCTTGATAAGATTTGCTTAACCGATTTGATGAACCGCCCTTTCATTCCATCATTCAGGTAAGCCGTAATGGCTTCGTCGCCTACTACGTAGTTTTTTACATCCCCTAAACCTGGTTGGCTATAGAAATAAATGAGCGATGGGATGATGATGGTATCATGAATTTTTTTGGTTTCCTGATCATAAATAGCCAAAGCCGAATTGGTTGTTCCAAAATCAATTCCGTATAAAAACTTATTCATAGCAATACAGGTAAAGCAGTAAAAATTTAAAGGGCGGCGAAAATATAAAAAAATAGTTTAGCAACGAAATTGATACCCCATGAAATATCATTTGCATGGTTATGCATGATGCCCGCCATTCAGCATAAAAAACCTGGATAACCAATTTATCACAAGCGCCGTATAAAAACCGGAATTATGGCCCGTACAGTTTGAAAAATATTACGATTTACAACATTGGTTTTCAAGAAATGCCTGGTGGCCTGGTTACAGTTTGCATATGAAAAATAAAAATTACCCTATTCGCTTTTTAGCCGCCGCAATGGTTATATCGTCTTTTACGATGTGTACCAAGATCATAAATAACATAGAAAGACCGGTTTTGGCGCCTCCAGGCAAGGATAGTATTAAGTTAAGTTCAGCAGTGGAGGTAGTTTCTAATTACACGTATACGGTGCAACCTAACGAATGGATGGTTGATGGCACTAAAATACCTGCGGGGGCTACTATATATATACCCGCCGGAACAAGGGGCGCCTTACTGCTTAAAAATATCAAAGGAACGGCAGAGGCACCTGTTATCATTATCAACAAAGGTGGTAAAGTAACCTTTTCTACAGCTGTTACCGCTTCATACGCTTTTAAAACACAAAATTCTCAGTATTTTAAAGTGCTTGGAAACGGAGATCCCGGTATTACCTATGGGTTTGATGTAAACGGCGGCAACATTGGGATGACTATGGATGGCTTGAGCACCGATTTTGAGATAGCGAATGTTGAAGTACGGAATAGCGGGTTCGCGGGTATTATGGCAAAAACCGATCCATCGTGCGATGCTGCCACCTGGCGTGGCCACTTTACTATGAAAAATGTTAGTATTCATGACAATTATGTTCATAAAACGGGTGGCGAGGGATTATATATAGGAAATTCCTTCTACGCCAATGGTGTTTCAATTTCATGTGGTAAGGTTTTGCCTCATGATGTGGTAAACCTTAAGGTGTACCAAAACCTTACCGATTCTACCGGTAGCGAAGGTATACAGGTTGGTAGCGCTATTGCAGGGTGTGAAATATATAGCAACACGGTTAAAAACCCAGGGGTGAGCCCATTTTCGGCTTATCAGAATAACGGCATCCAGATAGGGGAAGGCACCGGGGGGAAATGTTATAATAACGTAATCAGAAATGCACMCGGCAATGGTATCATTGTTTTGGGCCTTGGCGACAACGTGGTTTTTAATAACTACATTCTTAACGCAAAATCGTATGGTATTTTTGCCGATTCCAGGTATACTCCGGGACCTGATTTTCAATTTATTAATAATACCATCATCGCTTCGGAGTTGGGCGGCATCAAATTAAACTCCGAAATTATCCCGATGAACACGGTTATCAATAATGTGATTATACAGTCGGCATCGGTGTTGCCAATAATCAGAAAAAACAGCAGTGTTAAGCTTACAGCCTCAAACAATTATATAGGTACTGATGTAAGCGCGTGCGAATTTGTAAATTATACCGGCGGCGATTTTCATCTGTCGTCGTCGTCGCCGCTTATCAATACGGGGGCAAACGTTTCATCATACGGCGTAAGCTTTGATTATTACGGTGCCAAGCGGCCCTCTGGTGTTGCTTTTGACATTGGGGCTACGGAGTATTGAGGTTGATAGTTTGCCCGTGAACTTGCAATTTATGGTTTGGATCTGTACTCAATAATAACAGGGCGTATTGGGGACATGATTATCCAAAAAATGTTGATTTCTCATACCTCCATCCAATCTCAAATATTGCTAAATTACAATCCAAAATCATTCACAATGCCCTCGCTTAAAGCATATCAGCCTCAGCTAATTGTATTTCGTTGTGGCCTGCCATTGAACCTGGTGTCAGTAGCAGATGTTGTTAAATGGGGCCATGGAATAACAACCAGCGATCCCAGCTATTTTTTTATTGAGCTTTCGTGAGCAACTACCATGGCTAAGCTAATCGACCTGATAGACAGCAAAATTAAACCTACGCCAGAGGCATCTGCTGCGAGGGTTTTGTTAGGTTTATTATTCCACAAGCTAAATAACCGCCTTTTAGATGCCCGGAAAGCCATAGAAACCATGAACACGATTAACAGCTGGCGGGTTCTTGATTCGTATGAACAGGGTTCAATCGATCAATTGGATGACGAGTTTGACGAAAAATTTATGATGCCTGCCCAGCACGAAGCAGAAGTAAGGATATTGGACTTTTTGGGCACTTACAAAGCTTATTCTATTGATGATCCTGAAAGCTGGTCAAATGTGCCGGCCCAAGGCGATGCAAACGAGGCAATTCAAATTGAGTATATAAAGATAACACCTGATGATCATACACCGTTGGATAGATATTCAAACCAGCAGCATGCCGGGCCGAAACAAGGGTTTATCCTGTCAAACTTAAAGCCTGCGTTTATTGTATTTGTTAGCGTGGTGGTGATAGGTGGACTTTATGTACTGTTAGACGGGCAAACATCTCAAACAGAAAGGTTCAGCAATTCGCCTAAAATATGGCTTGTCCCTGTTTGCTTTTACATCGGGAGAATAGTTTATAAAACAGCCGGTAAAAATTAAAATACAGAGTGTTTTTTAACGCCTCACAATCCCATTGTTTGTAAGGATAACGCCCTGTTTTAATGATTATTGCGCTCGAAAAAATATAGTTTAAAAACGGCATTTTGATAGGTTATACCTTCTATTTTTGGCTGCATATCCTAATAATAAAGCCAATATGATAACTGAAAACCATCTAAATCCGATAAGTAAATCATCCAAGTATGTACTCAGTTTCCTGGAGATAGACAAGTCAATGATCATGATTGCCGGGGGCAAGGGCGCTAACCTGGGCGAACTTTGCCGGATTGAGGGGATACAAGTGCCCGACGGTTTTTGCATTACCACCCAAGCTTATAAAAAAATAACCGGGAATAACCCGGAGCTTAACAGCTTGCTGGATGAATTAACACGTTTTAAGGCGGATGAACGGGAAAGTATCGGCACTGTCTGCACGAAGATCCGCGCGGTTATAGAAGGGGTAGCTATTGCCGGGGAAATAACACACGAGGTTACTGAACACCTGGCAAAGTTTGGCAAACAGGATGCCTTTGCAGTACGCTCGAGCGCTACTGCGGAAGACCTGCCAACAACATCCTTTGCAGGTCAGCAGGATACGTATTTGAATATTACCGGTGGGGAGGCAATCCTAAAGCACATTAGCAAATGCTGGGCATCGCTGTTTACAGATAGGGCGGTAATCTACCGTATCCAAAACGGTTTCGATCATCGTAAAGTGCAGCTGGCGGTGGTTGTTCAGCAAATGGTTTTTCCACAGGCGGCAGGGATTATGTTTACCGCCGACCCTATTACCGGTAACAGGAAGGTTTTATCCATTGATGCCGGTTTCGGCCTTGGTGAGGCCATGGTTGCCGGCCTGGTAAATGCAGATAATTACAAAGTATCCAATGGCGGGATTATCGATAAAAAAATCCCGGCAAAGAAACTGGCTACGTATGCCTTAAATGGTGGCGGTACGCGGGAACAGGAGATAGCACCCGAAATACAGAACAGCCAGACGTTGACAGATGAACAAATTTTACAACTGGAACGCATCGGCAGAAGGATAGAAGAGCATTTTGGCTGTCCGCAGGATCTTGAATGGTGTTTGGCCGAGGATGGATTTTATATTGTGCAAAGCCGGCCGATTACCACGCTATACCCAGTTCCCGAAGGGAATGACCAGGAAAATCACGTCTATGTATCTGTCGGCCATCAGCAAATGATGACGGATGCTATGAAACCGTTAGGGTTATCGCTATGGCAGTTAACAGCCTTTCGGCCGATGTTTAAAGCCGCCGGAAGATTGTTTGTGGATATTACGGAAAACCTGGGCACCCCCGCCGGCCAAAAAATGATAATAGATGCCATGGGCGCACACGATCCACTGATTAAAGACGCGCTGATTACCATTGTTGAGCGGGGCGATTTCATAAAATCGTCGCCAAATGATAAACAGGAACCGGCTGCTATTATAAACAGTACAGGCAAATCGTTCGCAGATATCCAGGCACAAGTTGAAAATCATCCGGCGATTGTTGCTGATTTGATTAAAAATAACCAGCTATCGGTAAAAGAGCTAAAACAGAACATCCAGGCAATATCAGGACCGGACTTGTTTGATTTTATTATGCAGGATGATCAGCAGGCAAAAAAGAATTTATTCGCGCCACAAAACAGGGGTGCGATTATGGCCTCTATGGATGCCTTATGGTGGATTAACGAGAAGATCAAAAAATGGTTAGGCGAAAAAAACGCGGCAGATACGCTTGCCCAATCGGCACCTAACAATATTACAGCAGAAATGGGGCTGGAGCTATTGAACGTAGCAGACGTGATACGGCCTTATCCCCAGGTTATTGAATATTTACAACAGGCAAAGGATGATAACTTTTTGGATGAACTGATTAAGTTTGATGGCGGAAGGGAAACCCGGGAGGCTATTGATGCTTACCTGGACAAATATGGCATGCGCTGCGCCGGCGAAATTGATATTACCAAAGCCCGCTGGAGCGAAAAACCGGGCATACTTATCCCTATAATGCTCGGTAATATCAAAAACTTTGAGCCAGGGGCAGGCAGCCGGAAGTTTGAGCAGGGACGGCAGGAGGCTTTAAAAAAAGAAGCAGAAATATTAGAGAGGTTAAAGCAATTACCGGATGGCGACCAGAAAGCCTATGAGACAAAACAAATGATTAGCCTGCTCCGCAATTTTGCAGGTTATCGCGAGTATCCAAAATACGGGATAATCAGCCGCTCCTTTGTTTATAAGCAGGCTTTAATGAAGGAGGCCGAAAAATTGGTACAAGCGGGGGTAATTCATGACAAAGAAGATATCTACTATCTTACTTTCCAGGAGCTGCGCGAAGTGGTACGCACCAATAAACTGGATTACCAGCTAATTGGCAAACGAAAAGAGGAGCATAAAATAAATGAAAAACTAAGCCCGCCACGTGTTATCACTTCTGATGGCGAGATTATTACAGGGAAGTACAACAGGGAAAACATCCCGGCCGGCGCCATTACCGGCCTGGCAGTGTCTTCGGGAATTATAGAAGGACGCGCACGCGTTATTTTGGAGATGGAAAGCGCCAGCCTGGGAGATGGCGATATATTAGTGACCACATTTACCGACCCAAGCTGGACGCCGTTGTTTGTATCCATTAAGGGCCTGGTAACCGAAGTTGGCGGCCTGATGACCCATGGCGCGGTCATAGCACGCGAGTACGGCCTGCCCGCAGTGGTAGGGGTGGAACAGGCTACCAAACTCATCAAAGATGGGCAACGCATTAGGGTAAACGGAACAGAAGGGTATATAGAGGTGCTTTAAACGCAGACCCTGGCAACTCATGATAACTAATTTGTGGCGCTGTTTTTGCCAGTCATTATTAAATAATATTAATTTATTAATGGATATATATAATATTTTTACCTCGAAAATCCCCGATTCGATGGATGAGTTTGACCCGAGAGGGAAAAAGTTGATAACTTTTTTAAACCCGCATTCCTATAAGTTAGCCTTTAATGCCCCTGAATTGTTCGAAAAGTTTGACTGGATAGCGCCCGACGGGATATTAATAGTGCTTATTTTAAATTTATTTAAAGCAACGCCTTTTAAAATAAAACGTTTTTCGTGCGACATGACTTCTGTGGCACCATTTGTTTTTGATATCGCTGTAAAAGATCAACTAAGTGTATATTTTTTAGGCGCCGATGAGGAAAGCATTACCGACACCGTTAAAACGTTTAAAAAAGAATACCCTTTGCTGCCCATAGCAGGCTATCGAAACGGGTATTTTGATACCTATGCCGACAGGTGGAGTGCTATTGATAACATAGTAAGCTTAAATCCAGATATTGTTTTTGTTGGGATGGGCGTTATTTTGCAGGAAACTATGGCGTTGAATTTACGATCAAGGGGATTTGACGGCGCTATTTATACCTGCGGTGGCTTTTTACATCAAAGCAAAAACGAAATTAATTTTTACCCTAATTTTATAAGCAAGCTTAATTTACGGTTTTTCTATCGTAGTTATAAGGAAGGTGGCTTTTTTTCGCGCTCCATGAAAACCTACCCGGCCTTTTGCTACCTCATGGCACGTCGTATAGTTAAACAAACTTTTAATTTAAAATATAAATCCTGAAAGTAAATTAATTTCGTTTTCCGGCGTATATTCTCTCTTGGGGGTATATGATTCTCCTATCGGGAAAAGTTGGTTGTTTTTTGCCTCATGTTTTTGTGTAGGCCGTTTAAAACTTTATTTATGATAATAAAGTTGCTAACAAAAGCAACCGGTTATGCCACTATAGAAAGCTGGCTTTTAACGGGGGCGGCAGATGATGACGAGATAGGAATCACCGGTGTAGAAGCCGCCTGCGCCTGATTTTTTTTGAACGTAATTTTAAAACCCCGTTTCCAGTATTTTTCAAGTGTAATTACACTTAGCACATTAACAACTGATAGTAACAGGCCGAATTTTTTATTGTTCATGGTTCCAGTTATAATAAGACACCGTAATTTATACGGTGGTTATAACATAAAGGTTGCCATGTAAATAATTGTTAATAAAACAGGTCAGTTACCATTAAATGGTGCCCGCATCATTTTCAGTTTAATAATTTATTTATAGTGAACACCAGCTTATTTACGTCGAAGGGCTTAGGCATATAAGCATCATAATTAAAATTGACTAAATCAATTGCCGATTTGTGGTATGCCGACATTAGAATAACGGGGATATGACTGGTATCCTTATTGCTTTTAATCAATTTACAAATCTGGCCGCCGTTTAACCCAGGCATCATATAATCGGTTAATACCAGGTCGGGGCCGTGAATTTTGATTAGTTCGATAATATCATCCGTCCTGTCTACGCCTTGAACATCAAAATCGTATAAAATCAACGCAGTTTCCAATACGCTGCGGATATCGTCGTCATCTTCTATTATAAGTATTTGTTTAGCCATTGCAAATTACTGCGGCCTTAGTTGGCCTGAAAAATTGATTTTAAAGTGTGTACATCTATTGGCTTGGCCAAATAGGCCTCTACCCAGGGGTTACTCAACGATTTTAAAATGTTATCGCGATCAATAGACGACGATAACATATAAATTTTACTTTTATAAAGCGGGTCGATATTTAGCTTTTTATACTCATTTAAAAACTGCCAACCGTCCATCAAAGGCATCATAATATCAAGGAAAATATAGTCGGGCAGTTCGTTGGGGTGTTCGTCTACTAAAAACTTCAGCCTGTTTATAGCTGTCAATCCGCTATTGCAACTTTCAATATTGGAGTTATGTAAAACCCTTTTTACCACCAGTTTAAAAATAATGCTGTCGAGCTCTCCATCATCAATAACCATGATTTTGGGGGTTGTATCCATATTATCCATTGGATTTTTAAACGCCTAATCAGGCAATATGTTTTAAAAAGATAATTGTTGTTCTTTGGCGAAATCGAAATAGCCTTTGGGGTAAACCTGCTCTGGGTGATAAATTAAGGGCAAAAAAAAAGCCGCCCGTTTAAAGGACAGCTTTAATACCTGGAAATGTTTGCTTAGGCTTCAATAAAAGCCAAAAGGTCTTTATTAATGGTGTCGGCTTCGGTAGCTGGCATGCCATGCGGGAACCCCGGGTAAGATATCAAGGTGCCGTTTTTTAATAGTTTAGCAGCCTTCGCGCCCGAGATGGGGAATGGAACAATCTGGTCGTCTTCGCCATGCAAAACCAAAACCGGGATATCTACGCTTTTAAGGTCTTCGGTAAAATCAGTTTCCGAGAAGGCTTTAATACCGTCGTGCTGTGCTTTTACGCCGCCCATCATACCCTGGCGCCACCAATTGTCTTGTATGCCCGGTTTTATGGTTGCGCCTTCGCGGTTATAGCCATAAAAGGGTACGGTAAAATCTTTAAAATATTGGGCGCGGTTAAATGCTGTGCCCTGGCGTATCTCGTCAAATATAGCCATCGGCACACCTTCGGGATTGTTTTCTGTTTGAACCATCAGGGGCGTAACTGCACTGATGAGTACAACTTTGGCCACACGGCTTTTGCCAAGGTTGGCAGCGTAATGGATAGCTTCGCCACCGCCAGTTGAGTGGCCTATGTGAACGGCATCTTTCAAATCCAATGCTTCGGTAAGTGCGGCTACATCGGCTGCATAGGTGTCCATATCGTGTCCGTTGGCAGTTTGGCTTGATCTGCCGTGACCACGACGGTCATGGGCAATTACCCGGTAACCTTTTTTCAGGAAAAACATCATTTGTGCATCCCAGTCATCGCCAGATAACGGCCAGCCATGATGAAATACCAGCGGTTTTCCTGTACCCCAGTCTTTGTAATAAATTTCGGTTCCGTCTTTTGTGGTGATAGTGCTCATGTTTTTCAATTTTTAAGTAATGTATTTGTTTTGTGATACAAATGTGCAGCTTTTTGGGTTCAGCCGCACTTGATATAGATTAAGAAATGATCATTTCAATGCAAAATTTTATAAGTAGTCTTCAGCGGAAGTATTTTGACCCGGTAGCCCCGCCCTCGCCATTCAAAAATACGTAAAACTACCTACGTAAATACCGTATTTTAACGGGTATAATGCGCAAATCTATTGTCGATTTTTATTAAAAATATTTAACAAATACCATCATAACCTTAAAACTAATTAACATGCCCGCATTACCTCTTATCAAACTGAACAGCAAAGGCCAGGCTGTAGAAAACTGGCAGGATTTTTTAATAGGCCAGGATTTATTAGATGAACCTTCCGACGGAGATTTCGGCCCTTTAACCTTAGCGGCTACCATCGCGTTTCAAAAAATGGCAGGCCTGCAGCCCGATGGCGTGGTTGGTAATAAAACCTATGGCGCCGCCATGCAAATAGGTTTTAACGGCTTACACGACGACCGCACAGGCAAGGAAGGCGCCGACTGGCCGCCAAAGCCCGATTTTAGTCCGTTAGTAAGCAATGCCCAGCGCCAGGCTGTTTTTGGCGAATTTACATTTGTGGCCGATCCGCAGCCGGGCGATAAAGAACATATCAGGATAACTAATAACTGGGCAAAGGACAATATTATATCGGTGCCGGTGCCGCAGCTAAAAAACATTAGCGGCGGTAGTCATATCGAATTTCATAAACTGGCGGCCAAACAGCTCATTAAACTTTGGGCAGATTGGGATGCGGCAGGTTTGCTCCACCTCATCCTCATTTGGGACGGATCATATAACCCAAGGTTTGTGAGGGGCAGCACCAAAACTTTAAGTAACCATGCCTTTGGGTCGGCGTTTGATATTAATGCAAAATGGAATGCCTACGGGTCGCAACCCGCATTGGTGGGCCAAAAAGGCTGCGTGCGCGAGCTGGTGACCATAGCCAACGCCAACGGTTTTTATTGGGGAGGCCATTTTACCAAACAAGACGGAATGCACTTTGAAGTAGCCCGGATACAAGGGTAATAGCTTTGGAGTAGTAAGTAGTTAGTAGTAAGTATCAAGACAGAAGGCTACCGTCATTGCGAGGTACGAAGCAATCCCGAACTATGTGGGACTTAGCCTGTAGGGGATTGCTTCGTACCTTATGATGACATGGTTGTAATATGTTGATTATCAAGTCGATTTTTTAATGTAGAGACGCATAATTGCGTCTCCCCCATGCAAATCACCCATGCAAATCACGAATGCAAATCGGCCTTGCAAATTCTGAATATCCTGCGGGAGACGCAATTATGCGTCTCTACGACCACCCTATTTGCCGCCATGTCATTACTGTTTTTCAGTTCGGCTGCCGGGTACTCATTGACGGATATTCGATATTGGTAATCAAATACTTGCGCTAAGGAGGACTAACTCACCCTAAACCCTCACAAACCACTTCCCGTTAAACTTATAAACAACCCGTTTACTGCCAACCTTCCCATCATCCGATACTGCAGGCATCGAAATGGTGCCCGAGGCTTTATCATAATCTATGCTGAATTTCTGCTCGCCGTTCAACTCGTCAACCTTACCACATACCAACTCATTTTCAAGCGTTTTGCCAGTTTGCACCAGTTTGATGTTATCGTTAACCCCGCCATTCTCTATCGTCATAAACCGGAGGCTGTACTCGGTAAGCAGGCCGCCAAATGCTATGCGTTGGGCAATGTAATAGGTTTTGCCGCCAGCTGTCAGGGTGTTTATTTTGTAAATGGTGTAGTCGGGCACCAATTGGTACGGAGGCTTCACGTGCCTGGTCAGCACCTTGCCATTAACCCTGTACTGGTACACATTGTTAAACCAGGGCATAGATCGCCTCCTGTTCCTGTCGTACGAGTAAATGCGCAGGTTGCCATCGTCCGAGGTAGAGATATATACCGCGCTGGTTTCACTCAAATTTTTAAACGGGTAACTGATAGTTTTGGGCAGATGCCTGGTATATTTCATCAGCAGCCTTTCAAAAAGCTCCATCCTGGCTTCCTTCTGGTCATCGGTGTACCGCTCCGGAACATTTTCGTAAACATCGGCCAGCTTCTTGTCTACAGCCCTCAAACTCTGGCCAAAGCAAGGCGTTAAAGTGAGGAGGAATAGTAGGATTAGGGGTAGTTTCATGGGTTTATTGTGATATTAATAAACGTAGTTTTTGGGGGAATATTTTGGGTGAGGTAATRGTAGGGCGGGGGCACAAGTCGGCCATTTTCATTGTCATTATACAAGAACAAGGAGGGGCATCTATGTTGACAAGACATTGACTTGTAATTATCAGGGGTAAATAGTCTTACTATTTTGCGACTTCTATTACAACTCTGCTGCCATTAATTGACCTGGTCGTTGAGGATCTTACATCAAAATGTCCCTTATTAAAGAACTCTTTGTTGCTACGTCCGGCGTGTATGGATAATTGCGTAATGGCATATAATTACCATAACGCAGTGGATAAAAAGCTAATTATTAATATATTGGCAAAATTAAAACCTAAATTATTACCATATGACCGCTGTAAGAGATGCTGCAAAAATCAGAAAAAGCACTAAACCATTGCTATTAGGAGCGTCGATATTGTCGTTAGCCCTTTGCATCTATGTGTATTTCGATCCGCCTTTAGCTCTATCACAAAGAATAGTGGTTTTTATTCAATCTCTTTCTACAAATTTTATAGCGTCAATATTTACAGTGGTCTGCGCGGCTATTACTTTAGGAGGGATCAACCGACTTGAAAAGGAAAAAGAAAGAAAAGAATCCTTAGAAGATATTTATGGAGAATTGGAAAAGTTTTGGAAACAAAAAATTGATGAAGAAAAGACCAATTTTAAAAACGAGATATTAATTGGAGTTCAAAATATTGCGGATGGATTAACTAAAGGCTTAGCGAGTGATGTCTTTGAAATGGCATCGTGGTATATAGCTGACTGCAAAGAAATATGTGTTATCGGTACTGTAAATATGAATTTGGCGGCCAAGGAATTTGAAAGTGAAGGCGTAGAAAAATGTGTAAAAGCTACAGAGAAACGAATTCAGGATAACCAAGGTCTCCGCTATAGGCGTATCACAGCACTTAATTTAAATCCTCTTTTTCATAATCATCTAAAGAACTGTTTTGATTTGAAGAAATCAAAAAGCGAATTAAATTTAATTTTCTTAGGCGATTTTTCGCCTGCTTACACATATTTAATTGTTGATAAGCGTTTTTTGATGGTTTCTCTGACTTATGGGGAACGCGATAATCAAAGGTTTTGTCTATACACCGAAGATGAAGGGTCGGAAGTTATCCTCGAATTTATTAAGCATTTTGATACAATTTGGGATGATGAAATAAAGAAAAAGAATGTTGTTATAACTCAAATTGAAGAATTTAAACACACGTATGAGTATCAGTCAAATGCAGAAACGCAACTAAAAATTATCAAGGATAAAATAAATGAGTTTCCAAAATTTCCGACATTATTTCAAAAACACGCTTTAAAGGACTTAGAATCATTTGCTAATACGTTAATTATGACGGAAAAATGCCAATTAAACATACAAGCGCAAATGAAAATCTGATATTGATTTTTATTAATTATCTCGGCTTCCTTGACTATGGTGATGAATATAGAACTATTACATTTTGTAGCTTTTGGACTAATATTATTTCTACCGAGAATTTGCTTGGGCAATTTATTGATGCCAATGAGAGTGCATTAAAAAAAGGAGTGAAACTCGAGCGACTTTTAGTTATTCAGGGAAAAAGACAAAATGACAGTGAAAATGCGGAGTATATTGATCATATTAAAAAAACAGTTATAAGAAATGTTGAACTTATGGCAAAATACCCTGGATACAAATTCAAACTATTGTTTTCTGACGACCACGACAGTTACCAAAAAAAAGAATATAATTTTGCCATAATAACTTCAAGTCAAACAAAAGAAAGAATAATTTTTAAACCGCAAAGAAACAGTCATCACATCCAATCTACGGATATTTCGAAGGACAAAAATAAAATATTTGCCGATGAGACGCGATATAAAGAAATTATGAATCTGTGGGAAAGTCAAATTGTTTCGCTTGAAAACAAATCATTTATTGTATCTCTAAACCTAAAAGATAAAATTGTGAGTCGATTATTTAAAAATGGCCTTTAATTAAAAAAAGTTATTTCGTTGTGTTGTTATCTTCCCATCCGCGGGCGCTCTCGTAGAGGCCCCCGCGGTTGCACAGGGTTGGGCGATTAAATTAGTTTCGCTGATCATTATTTTTGAACAGACTGACTTCTGACACGGCTTAAAGTTTCTCTTGAAACACCCAAATAGGAAGCTATCATATGTAATGGAACCCGGTTAAAGATATCCGGAAACTTTTGTATAAAGTTATTATATTTTTCCTCAGTGCTATAACTGATGGCACCAATTATCCTGTTTTGAAAGGCGTCGTAACTTTTGGCCAGGAGGCTGTCAACATAATTCTTCAACTTTGGAATAATTTCCAATAGATGTATAAAATCCTGCTTATCGATTAAAATAATCTCGCAATTTTCCAGGGCATCTATATTACATTTGGACGGACTTACATTATTATAGCTTTCACGATCACTGATCCACCAGTTTTCAATCGCAAACCTGAGCATATGTTCAATTCCGTCAGCTCCTACGGTGTACATGCGAAGGCATCCTTTTTCAACAAAACAGTTATAGTGACATACATCACCTTCCTGCAGGATGTATTGCCTTCGTCGTAATTTCTTCTGGATGCTGACAGCCCGAATGGCATCAATTTCTTCAGCATTCAAACCGGCTTTTTCCTGTAGATATTTTGTAAATACTTCGAACATAATTGATCCTTGTTGAACAAAATTATTTAAAAATCATGCTGATTGCACCTTTATATTGTAAAATGGTAACAAGGTGACCAAGTTTTACCGATAAGTTTAGGAATATTATTTCTGATTATCGTGACAATTATCACCTGTTTTTAATATCAAATGTCCTTGTCTGCACTCACTGACTTCACCGAAGTTTGTCCTGTAAATAATTCAATATTATCATGAAATTAAAAAATAAAATAGCCGTTATCAGCGGCGGGACAAGTGGCATCGGCCTTGCCATTGCCAAAAGTTTTGTAGAAGAAGGTGCAGAAATATTCATTTTTGGCAGAAGACAAGATGCGCTGGATGAAGCAGTAAAATTTATTGGCCACCATGTTACAGCCATCCAGGCTGACGCTTCGAAATTACCAGACCTTGATCGCGTTGCAGATATTGTCATGAAAGCCAAAGGTAAAGTAGACATCGTCGTATCCAATGCCGGGTTTACCGAGCAGGTACCCCTGAATGAGATTACGGAGGATCATTATGACCGCACGTTCGACCTGATGGCTAAGGGGCCACTCTTTCTTACCCAAAAACTGCTCCCATTAATGGGAAGAAGCGGCGGTTCGGTCATACTCGTTTCTTCGGCGATGCATTATATGGGACTTGCCAATCATTCTACCTATGCCGGTGCTAAAGCTGCGTTACGATCTTTTGTACGCACCTGGGCAGCTGAGTTTAAAGATAACGGTATTCGCGCCAATCTTCTAAGTCCGGGGCCATTTCCAACTGCGATTATGGAGGGCCAGGCAGAAACACCGGAGAAACTTGCAGAACTTCATTCCCATTACGCGAATTACGTTCCAATGCTCAGGCTTGGACGAGTGGAGGAAGCCGCATCTGCTGCAGTGTTTCTTGCATCAGATGAAAGCTCTTTTATGACAGGATCTGATCTGGTTGTTGACGGCGGAATCAGCAATATATAAAAGTGCTGACTTTTTATCTTCGACACACGGAGAACAATACAGAAACCTGAGATCCTATTGAAACCTGGATTATAAATAAAGAGGCTGCCCTTTTAAGACAGCCCCTTTTTATGATTTTTCCCATTCCGTTCCCGCGGGGTCTCTCGGTAGAGGACCCAGCGGTTGTACAAGGCCGGTCGTGGTCCCGAAGCCGCGTTGATGCGAGATGATCAGGAACCTCAGGTTCCTTTTTCAAAGAGACCCTGAGGGGACGAAAATTTCCCGTCGCCGCGGGGTCTCTCGTAGAGGACCCAGCGGTTGCACAAAGCCGGTCGTAATCCCGAATCTGCGTTGATGCGAGATGATCGGGTCCCTCAGGGTCCTTTTTCAAAGAGACCCCGAGGGGACGGTGTGAGTGAATTTTCCCGTCCCCGCGGGGCTCTCGTAGAGGCCCTAGCGGTTGTACAAGGCCGGTCGTAGTCCCGAAGCCGCGTTGATGCGAGATGATCGGGAACCTCAGGGTCCTTTTTCAAAGAGACCCTGAGGGGACGGCAATCAGATTAAAAGTTCCTGTCGCCGCGGGGTCTCTCGGTAGAGGACCCAGCGGTTGCACAAAGCCGGTCGTAATCCCGAATCTGTGTTGATGCGAGATGATCTGGAACCTCAGGGTCCTTTTTCAAAGAGACCCCGAGGGGACGGTGTGAGTGAATTTTCCCGTCCCCGCGGGGTCTCTCGGTAGAGGACCCAGCGGTTGTACAAGGCCGGTCGTAGTCCCGAAGCCGCGTTGATGCGAGATGATCGGGAACCTCAGGGTCCTTTTTCAAAGAGACCCTGAGGGGACGGCAATCAGATTAAAAGTTTACCGGTTTCACGCAATCCGTATCTATCCAAAAGTCTCGGTAATCTGTTATCTCTATAAAATCACTCCCGTCCCCGCGGGGTCTCTCGGTAGAGGACCCAGCGGTTGTACAAGGCCGGTCGTAGTCCCGAAGCCGCGTTGATGCGAGGTGATCGGGAACCTCAGGGTCCTTTTTCAAAGAGACCCTGAGGGGACGGCAATCAGGTTAAAAGTTTACCGGTTTCACGCAATCCGTATCTATCCAAAAGTCTCGGTAATCTGTTATCTCTATAAAATCATGTGGTTTCTCAAAGTAGTAGAATGCAGCGCTACTGTGCAGGTAGTCTGTAAAGTCGGCACATAAATTCCACTTGCCGCTTACGGGGTTGTGGTGGATGTAATCTATTTTCTGATACAAAAAGGCTGTAGTGAAAACGGGCTTTGCATCAAACGAAGGCTCAAATGCTTTGTGCAATTGTCCTTTGGCTTTGTCGCGGTTGGTACAACCAGAGGAAAGTTTATCAAGGATAATGATGTTATTTGCTGATGTTAATCTTGCTACGAGCTCATAAGCCATAAAGCGTTTGCCGTTGCTCATAACCTTATTAAGGTCGATACTTGTATCCGGTGTTCGCATGATGATATGCACATGGTTGGGCATTATCACAAAGGCGTGGGTTTTTATATTGTATTTGTCGGCAATGAGTTTTATCCATTTGTATACCATGTCATAGGATTGTGTGATTTCAAACAGGGGGATCCAGTTGAAGCAGGTAAATGAAATAAACCAGGTATCGTGTTCCTGTTCGTGTTTAGTTCTGACGGCCATACGTAAATATACAAACATTTGGGAACCTCAGGGTCCTCCATCGAGAGACCTGAGGGGGAGGTGTGAGTGAATTTTCCATCCACAGTCCCCGCGGGGTCTCTCGGTAGAGGACCCAGCGGTTGTACAATGCCGGTCGTAATCCCGAAGCCGCGTTGATGCGAGGTGATCGGGAACCTCAGGGTCCTTCCGTCCCCGCGGGATCTCTCGGTAGAGGACCCAGCGGTTGTACAAAGCCGGTCGTAATCCCAAAGCCGCGTTGATGCGAGGTGATCGGGAACCTCAGGGTCCTTTTTCAAAGAGACCCCGAGGGGACGGAAGGGGGCCACATGCCTTAATCAAACAAAGGCTTGCGAATACTTTGGGTACAGGTTATTTGGCCGTTCCTGTCTGTGTCAAAAACCAGGTATTTGCCATTCATTATTTTAATCTCAAACTTTTTTTGCTTTCTATGATAACGCAAATGTATTTCGACTTTATCCGGGTTCAGGCTAATGGGACTTACTGTTTTAGACTGGGAAGTGGAAAAAAAATACTTTTCTTTTTTCTGTATTACAGTTATCCAAACATTTGTTAAGCCATATGAATTATTGTTTTTTAAAATTGCTTTTTTTAAAATGAGCGAGTCATTTATAGTTAAATCTACTTTGTCATTTTTAAAATATTCACCAAATTTTATATCTAAAAAGGTGATACTACTGTCGGGCCGCACGTCCTGAGCTTTGCAACTTTGTAATAAAAAAATGAATAAAATGAAGCTAATTACCCCGACTACCCTCATTAAGCTTACCTTTTTCATAAGAGGATACACCAGTTGTTGTGCTCCTGTTTGTGTTTAGTTCTGACGGCCATACGTAAATATACAAACATTTGGGAGCCTCAGGGTACCGTACCTGGAAACCCGAGCAGAAGGGAAACGGCGGTCTCGTGTTTTGTCCACCAATAGGAGGGTGGCATTCCGTCCCCGCGGCGGTAGAGGCCCCAGCGGTCGTATAAGCCCGGTCGTAATCCCGAAGCTGTGTTCATGCGGGATGATCGGGAACCTCAGGGTCCTTTTTCAAAGAGACTCTGAGGGGACGATAATCCTCTACTTCACCCCACCCACCAACTTTATTTTCCCCGCAACTTTCCCCATCGATTCCACCTTTTCCCAAACATCCAATTTATCCAATACCTCCGCCGGGATAACAGCCGGTTTATTAGCCGCTAATACTTCGGTGTAAATTTCCAGTAGCTTTTTTAACCCGTTGGCGGGCTTGTCGCTTAAACGGGCCAGGCAGGCGTTCAGGAGGGTTTGCAGGGCCTGGTTGTGGGGTTTGGATGCCTGGAACAGGTTGGCTTGCAGGAGGTCGGTAAAGCGTTTAAAGGGGGTTAGCTCGATGGATTGGTGGCGGCCAATGATGTCGCCAATTTGTTGGCTGCTGATGGTGTTTTGGGTTACGCCGTGTATCCACAGTTCGGCGGCGTAAGCGCGTACGGTTTTATCGCTGCTGACCATGGCCGATGCTACCAGCAGATGCGCCATGGGGCCGTAAACGGTGCCGAGGGCCATCATAGCCTCGAGGGCATGGATGATGAGGCGTTTGTCAGTCTCGCTGTCAAAATCCGGGCTTCGCATGGCCGCGCTGATGATCCTGGCCAGCCATAGTTCGGGATGGTTGGGGTTTAAGTAAATCAGGCGCATCACGTCGTTATCCGCGTCTGAGTTGTATCTGAAAGTGATGGTGGCCATGTCATAAACTGATGAAGCTATGGCCGTTTTGGCGGGCATCAGTTTGGCAAACAGGTTTTTGATGGCGCTTATTTTCTTTTCGGTTTCCTCAAACTCAATAACTATTTTGCTGCGTTTGGCCGGGGTATCAATATTTTTGCGGGTTACGTAGTCCCACTTTTTATAAGTATATGCCTCCACTACCGGTGCCCAGGTAAAATTGGCGGTAAGATAGCTGGCAGGCAGACTGCTGTAGGCAAACCATTGCGGGTTGGGGGGGTGCTTAGCGCGGGTAAGCGCGGCCACCAGCCACACGGGTTTATATTTATAGTTTTCCTGCGGGTAGTAGTCGCCGCCCAGCATAAAGCTGATGATCTGGCGGTATTCGCCGGTTAATTCGCGGGCGGCCAGGTCAAGGGCTTCCTGGTGATGTTCGGTTGAGCAGCGGGATACTGCCACCTGGAAATCGATATCGGCAGGCGCCACATTGGCCACCTTGTATTTAATAAGCCGCTGCACCAGCGCCAGGGGCGATACCCAGCAAGGCTCGTGCGTTGGGGTGGACAGCATGGGCAGGCTCAGTTTACGCTCGAGCATAAAAAAGGCGGCCAACAGCAAGTGTTTATGTGTTTTGTAGCTTGAGCCACGGTTCCAGCTTTTTACGTTATCAAGCCGACTGATGTATTTGCCCCACATTTCATGCTTCTTAAACGTTTCCGCAAACGAATCGCGGAGTGTTTTGAGCTCTGCGGTTTGCAGGGGGTAAAGCTCCACCAGCAGGTGGCTGTAGTCGGCAAAAAAAGTAGCCAGCAGGTTGTCCAGGTAGCCCATGGTGCTGGTAAAATCGGACGAGATCATCCTGCATGCCCGTTGAAAAGCCGGGATAAGCTTGCTGATGTTTTGGGCCGTCATTTCGGATTGAAAGCGCAGCAGGGCAGCGGGCAGCAGATCGAAATGGTAGGGCTGGTTTTGATCAAAGGCCTGGCTGGCCAAAAATACCAGCTCATCAAATGTTTGGGGGTACACAATTTCGGTAAGGGCCTGTTGGGGTTCGGCTGGTTCGTGGGAATGGTCTTCTTCGGGGTGAGCTTCGTCAGTGTCATCCAAAAAGGCGGTTAACAAACCGCGGGCATCAAAAAGCAGGGCATCCTGGTAGACAGCTAAAGCGGCTTTCAAATCTTCAGACGCAGGGTCGCCGTATTTTTGCAGCAGTTTGGCCGCGCGAACCTGCAGATTATTATCCTGGTGAATAAATGCCTGGCAACTGATGGCCATGATGGTTTCGGCTTTGTCTTTGTACTTTTTGGCCAGCTTATCCAAAGCCATCAGCGTGGTAGATACGGTGGCTTTTGACTCGGACGAGAGCAGCAGCGGTGCATGATCTAAAAACGCGTCGATGTTAAAACCGGCATCGTCGCAAATATCCTTTAAATATTTTATGGCCGTATTTACGGGTTTGCTGTGTGGCGAATTGAGGAGGTGCAGCAAATCGTCCTGCAAGGTTAGTAGCTCCGTTTTTGACGGCTCCAGGTGCATAAAAAGGGAGACGAACCAGTTGGCTGCATGTTGGGCGAAGTTGCTGTTCGCTGCTTTTAACGACTCCCCTAAAACGCGCTGCCTGTCAATCCGGCCGGCATCGCTTTGGGTTTTAAAAGCATATGTCCAGATGCCCTCGGCGGGTACCCCGGGCAGGTTGAAAGGTTTGTCGGCAAGGTGCACGTCCGACTCATGTTCAAAAAGATACCAGATGTGTTCGGCCAGGGTAGCGTTTCTGTATAAGAGGTTATCGGGCAGGTAAGTTTGTTGCTGCGCTGATCCTGCCTTATGCAGGTAATACGGAAGTAACTTGGCTAACCTTGCCGGGGTAAGGGTTATGAAGCCTTGCTCCACCATTTCCATGTACCAGGCATAATCTAAAAACCAGATAGAAAATTCGTTGCTGGCGGGGTGGTTTATAAAATCGTTAAACCAGGTTGGGCAGTACCATGGCAGTATGCTGTCCATCGTCTTTTTGTTGAGTATACCCTCCTGGGTCTGCGCAAAATCTTTCCGGTTATGGCATACAAAGCCGGCTATGCCCAGCACGTTGATCTGTGCATCGGTTCCTTTACGCTTGTAACTGCCGCTTTTGGTCTCCTTGTATTCCGAGTATATTTTATACAGCTTTTTCAGTTCGGGCACCAGCTCCTTTTTCTGCGCCTTATCAAGTGTTTGCAAAAAGGGGATGATCTTGGTTTCCTGCTCCTTCTCTAAAATGTGGGTAAAATCGTCAACTACGCTCATGGTGGTATTAGTTGGCCAGCTTTTTTTTAACTGCTAAAATATGTTTGCAAATGCCCCGCTCGCCCTGATTTTTGCTAAACCAGGTACAGGTGCACTGGGCTTTATCGCCGTTTAATACAACCATGTGGTGCACGCCGCTGCCCTCTACACGGGCCTCTACCTTATCGTCCTGCTGTTTGGTTATCTGTACCTTGCCTTCTTGCAACAGCTTTTCGGCATCTTTTAAGCGCGGGTTAAGGCTCATGATGCGGCTGAGCTTAAAGGGCAGGCGGCGGTAAAAAAAGTTGTTCTCGTCCAGATCGTACCCCAGCAAGCCAATGGCCGAGAGGCGGCCGGTAATGTTATCCACCTTTTGCAGATCGAGCCCCTCGTTTACAGCCAGCAGGGTAGGGTTAAACTCCTGGTTGGCATAGCTGTAATTATCCAGTGATTCTACCCAGTTATCGGGCACATCCTCTATCAATGACTCCAGCGCCGCACCCTCGCCCGAAAAACCCCGCCAGGCATCCCGTGAAATGGACAGGCTAAACCGTATTGCCCCAATATAAATTTGCCAGGTGGTTGATTGCATGGTAGCATGCGGAAACACTCTTAACTCGTCGGCAATGGCCAGCAAAGGCTCTATCAGTTTTAAGCGGTGCACACCCCCAACCGTAATGGCATCACCCGATTTTACCGGCGAAAACATGGGTTTGCCGCCGCGGGTTATTAAATAATAATCTGTTTTGGGTTTGCCCGGCGGGATGGTTTTAAACAGCTGTAAGGCCTGCAGCCGGTTAAAGCTGTGCACCTTCTCGGATTCGGCCAAAAACATTTGTACCGAGGTAAGGCCCTTGATCCATTTGGTGGGCAAGGGCACTTTGCGCTCTACCACTTTTTCGCCCTCGCGATGCAGGGCCACTTCTTTTTGCCCTACAGATAGCAATACTTTTTCGCTGCGGCGGATATTGCTCAGCGCCGCCAGCATGGGCTGGTTAAAATCTACATTGGTGGTGCCGTTATCCAAAAACTCGCCATCGTGCCCATCGCCCAAAATATCAACCCGGGCATACACCCCCGCGCAATGCGAAAACCCCTCAAAGCGGATTTTCTCGTTACCGGCCGTTACAATAGGGTCTTTAAGCATAGCCAACTCAAACGGCGACAGGCTAAAGCTTGATTTTACCACGTTGGATAGTGTAAGCAGGCAACGGGCCACGGTATACGGGTCGGTTAGTTGCCCCCAGAAAAAGCAGGGGGCATTATTTTTTTGCACCTCGCTGTATTTGGCCAAAAAAAGCTCATCGGTTAATGTCGACTTTTTTAGGGTTGATGGCTGGCTATATTGATAGGTTATCGTTTCGGACATAATATTGTTTAGGCTATGCTGCGAAATAAAATTAGTAAAATAATTTCGGCGACGGAGAGAAAGGGGGGATAAAATTTTACGTTGGCCGATGATGGCCAGTGCCTTGAATGTTGCCGATTGCTAAAACGATTTTTAGCTTATCCTATAATTTATCACGATGTTGTGTTATGACCGTTTTCGCGTTAAGGACTGCAATGGATACCGGCCGGGGGAGAGGGCCCGCGCGTCGGCCGCGCCTAATGCCTTGTGCGCGTATGAATGAAAGGCCTGGCCCCAACTTCTACCGGTTGGGGAAACGCCCATAGCTTTTTTTTGATGTGATTTGACCAGTAAAAGGCGCTTTGAAAAAAATGTAAATTTTTTGAATTTTTTTGCAAAAAACTAAGTTAAAAATTGATCTTTTTTACCTGTTTTGTGCAGTAATTTGATGCTTTTTTACCATCATTCCCGCATCGAAAAATAAAAAATAAAAGGGTATTAGGGGAAGAGATTTGCAGTTGATTTTCCCCTCCCCGAACACCCAATCAGGCTCGCCCAAAAGGGACAACCTGTATAAGCAGTTTATTATTTTACGCGCTCGATATATTCGCCGGTGCGGGTATCAACTTTTACTTTATCGCCCTGGTTGATGAACAATGGTACTTTTATTTCCACACCGTTTTCGGTAGTTGCGGCTTTTAATGCACCCGATGATGTGTCGCCTTTAACGGCTGGTTCAGAATAAGTAATTTCCAACTCAACAAAGTTAGGTGCCTGTGCCATAATAGGTTCTTCGCTCTCGATGGAAACGATCACATTCATCCCCTCTTTTAAAAACCTTGCCGATGGGCCAAATAACGATTTTGGGATGCTTAACTGATCGTAGGTTGTATTATCCATAATTACCATATAATCACCTTCTTCGTACAGGTATTGGTAATCATTGGTTTCTACACGGCAAATTTCCACCTGTTCGTCGGTTGCCAAACGGGCCTCTACAATTTTTCCGGTTTTTATGTTGCGAAATTTATCTAAGTAGAAAGCTCCGCCTTTACCGGGTGTACGATGCAGTACTTCGGTAACTGTTACCAATTCGCCGTTGTAGCGTAAAATGTTTCCTACTTTAATTTCAGATGCCTTTGCCATGAAAATATAATTATAAAATTTGTGCGCAAAGATATACGCTTTTTTGAGTATTAACGGCTTAATTAACCCCTATTTAACCACAATGGTTTTGCTTTGGGTAGTATGCGCGCTAAAATAGCCTAAAACTGTTGGCGTAATATTGCCTGGCGGATCGGCAGGGGTAACCCCACCCCCAGGGCCGTTATCGCCTTGTTGCATCAGCGTAAACCAATAGGTGTAAACAGGTTTATCTATACATTGCATTTCAACGGTTACGGTGTCACCGGCGTAAATGCCAAAATCCCGGTCGCTGTTGTTATCGGTGCGCAAATCGATGCTAACGGTACGGCCATCGTTAAAATCGTCATTAAAGGCATAAATTAGTTTAACCTGTACGTTGTTTACAAACATTACAAAACGGTATTGATTTGCTACCCCGGCCGGGTCATGGTAATGAACGGTGATATCTTTTTTATGCTTGCTGGTATTAAATTCATTGTCTTTTGACGTCAGCGAGTCTAACGCAATTGGTGCCGGCATTGCCGAGGTGGCGGTATAAGTTTTTGCACCAGTTGTTACCGTCATGGCGTAGGTGCTTCCGGGTATGCCAGAAAGAGTACTGGCCGTATAGGTGCCTGGCGTGCCTTCTGTAAACACGTAGTTTTTGCCGGCCTGGTCGGTTACGGCAACAGTAGCCCCTGTAACCGGAGGATAGGTATTGGTGCTTGAAAACGGCACATTTTGGCTCAATTTGATAGTTTGGGCGCCGGTAGCATTGGTAATGTTGCCTTCAATAACCAGTTTGCCGGTATTGTTGCCCAGGTTAAGGTCAATAACTTTGGTACACGAGTAAAGGAGCGGTAAGGCAAATAAAAATATGATATAGAGTTTGAATGTTTTCATGGGGGATTAAAATTTAAAGTTCCAGGTAATTGATGGTATCTGGGTGGCAAAAATGCTGGTTTCGGCAGCCTCGGTTGTGTTGGGGCTGGTTTTGCTGTCGCGGAAAGTGATGCTATAAGGATCCCTGTGTGCATACACGTTGTAGATGCTAAACGTCCAGCTTGAATGATAGCGCTTGTGTTGTTTCCCCTCCAGCGTAGCGCCAATATCTAGTCTATTGTTGTTTGGCTTGCGGTAGCCGTTACGTTCCGAATAGGAGAAGGTGGTTAATCCGCCTACACTATATTTGCCTGTTGGATAGGTAACGGCGCTCCCCGTTTGGTAAATAAATGAACTTGAAAAAGATAAACGTTTGGTAAGCTGGTAAATGCCAACCACCGATAGGTCATGTGTACGGTCTTGCCTTGACGGGTAATAACGGCCGTTGTTGATAGCTGCAAATTTATTCTCGGTACGTGATAGGGTATAACCTATCCACCCGTTAAACCTACCATATTTTTTCTTCAAAAATAACTCAATACCATAAGCCCGGCCCGAGCCGTAGGTGAGTAGCGATTCCACATCCTGGTTGGCTATCAGCTGTGCGCCGTCTTTATAATCAATTTGGTTTTGCAGCCACTTGTAATAGGCTTCGGCCGAAAACTCAAACAAGTTATCTTTGAAATTGCGGAACCATCCGGCTGACACCTGGTCGGCAATTTCGGGTTTGATATTGTTGCTGCTCATCACGTAAAGGTCAGTTGGCGAACTGGTGGTAGAGTTGGTGAGCAAGTGTATGTTTTGCGTATTACGATTATACGATATCTTAACGGAGCTGGCATCATTTAACTGGTAACCGGCAGATAGCCTTGGCTCCAGGTTAAGGTAGCTTTTAACGGTTGAACCTGAGCCGTATCTCGCAGAATCGGCAGCCTTGCCTGTGGCATCATATGACTTAAACGTGCCAGGGCCAATGAGCGAAAATGAGCTAAGCCTTACTCCATACAATACACTTAGCTTGTCGCTAACTTTCCAATCATCGCTGATGTAGGCCGAGTTTTCATAGCCAAAACGCTTTTCGATGCTTTTGGCGTTGAAACTGGACGAAGCATCGGTAGTGATATCGCCGGGAGCTATGCTGTGGTGCAATATGTTGATACCGAATTTAAGCCGGTGCTCATTATTAACCGCGTATTGCAGGTCTTCCTTTAAATTGAAATCGGTGATTTGCGAGGTGGCCTTAAAGCTGTTATCGCTTAAAAAGCTCTGTATGGCGTAATTGTAATTACTAAAAACTACCGATGTATTAGAAAATAGCTTACTGGTAAAAATATGGTTAAACCTCACGGTGCCTGTGGCGTTGCCCCAGTTGGTGCCAAAAAGGTTCTTAAGTCCCAGTACGTCTTTACCAAAATAACCCGACAGGAAAATGGTATTATGGTCATCAAAATGGTAATTGGCCTTGGCGTTAAGGTCATAAAAGTAAAGCTTACTGCCTTTGATGGTCGAATCTTTGGAGGCCTTTAAAAAGAAATCGATATAGGTTCGCCGGGCGCTTATCATGAACGATCCTTTGTCTTTAACCAGAGGCCCCTCTACTTTAAGCCTCGACGCGATGAGGCCCAGGCCGCCCTGAACGGTAAAATCCTTATTATTGCCATCATTCATCTTAATATCAAGTACCGACGATAGGCGGCCACCGTATTCGGCTGGCATGCCGCCCTTGTACAGGCTTACATCTTTTATGGCATCGGAGTTAAAGGTGGAGAAGAAGCCAAACAAATGCGATGCGTTATAAACAGTAGCCTCGTCAAGCATGATCAGGTTTTGATCTGAGGCACCACCCCGCACATAGAAGCCGGAGTTTCCCTCGCCGCCCGATTTTACCCCCGGCATCAGGGTTATTGTTTTTAAAATGTCCTTTTCGCCCAATACTACCGGCACCTGGTTAATCTGGGTCATGTTTAATCGTTCGACACCCATTTGTGGCGAAGCTATCTGATCGTTATTGGGCCGGTTGGCATTGATAACTACTTCCTGCAGTTCGCTTTTAGGGGACAGGGAAATGCTGATAGGCAGGTCATGCTGAAGCGAGACCTGTTTTAAAATGGTTTCATAACCTATGTAGCTAAACAGCAAGGTATATGAGCCATCGGGTACAGATAGGGAGTAGAAGCCATAATTATTTGTAGCTGTACCCACCGAAGAAAGCTCTTTAACCCTTACAGATGCACCTATAAGTGTTTCGCCGGTTGCAGCATCTTTGATGGTGCCACTGATGATATGCCTTTTTTGAGCAAAAGCCGATAAGGCGAATAATGAAAATAGAAAAACAAGTAGTGATTTGGTCATTTAAAATGTTTTAAACAGGTTACCCCGGGTTGCCGGCAACAGGTTGTTTGCTGAATATCGATCAAAAAACAAACGCTGCTATCTGTCCTTTAAGACGACCGGAGAGCCAAAACATTTCATGAATTTGTAAAAAAAAATACGGGCCTGCTTATCTTGCTATCTGCCAGGTAGTTGATTGAACACCCTAACACTATAGTAAGGTAATCCTGCGGCTCCTGATTTTATGCACAGTTGGTATACTTTTGCACACTTTTGCGCTACTTTTGTTATCTTTTTATACACTTTTTATACACTTTTGATATACTTTTAATCACTTTTGGTATACTAATAAAAACTGTTTTTACATGTAAGCTATCGTAGATAAGATTGCTATGTGTTTTTATTGGAGATTGGCTTTTTAGTGTAAATTTTCCGGAATGGAGAAACGGGCCATTTTTTTGTTTCGATAAAAGATACTGAAAATTTGGCAAATCTCCGGCAAAAAAATCGACATATATGCATGCCGCGACAAATACAGCTGATCTGAAACCGGCTAACCGGCTTACCGGTAACTCCCCAACCGTGTCGTTATTACACAATCATAGTAGAAGTATTTCTACAAACTATTAAGAAAGTAAAAATAAAGTCCCGTTTTATTTATTTTAATTAAGATGTAACCATTGGTACTGTTATTGAGTATAAATTAATATCCTTCTCAAAGGATTGTTTTTCATAGGTAGATGTAGGGCCGATCAAAAAACTGCGAGAGTTTTTCGGCCCTTTTTTATGAAATATGGTTTTTGGAAGCTGTCTCAAAATAGAAAAACGAGCTTCATTGCTTAGTACCTACCCATAACTTATCCAATTTTCTTGTCATCATGAGTGGTAAAATTTCGCGAAGTTCTAAAGGGGAAATGACATACTAAAGAGCGTTGTCATGCTGAGCCTGTCGAAACATAGCGGGCAAAGGCCTCTCCGTGCGACCCTTCGACAGGCTCAGGGTGACAGGCCCACGCACTTCGAAAGTACAACATGTCATGGGTAGGAACGAAGGGTCTATCAGCGGTGCATGAACGATAGAAAGGTTCGCGAATAGATGCTTCGTACCTCAGCATGACAGTCTTTCATTCTTGAATGTCATTCCTCCTTCAGCGTTTCGCCAAATTTCACCAAAAAAGTTATTGCCCGGTTTGCCTTTAACTATTTGACTGTATCAACGCCGTTATCGCCGCCCGGTAAGCTTCGCCTATGGGAATCTCTTTTTCATCAATAATTACGGCCGTTTTATTAATAGCCTCAATTTTTTGGGTATTAATAAAAAATGACTTGTGAATGCGCATAAAGTGCGATGGCCATTTTTGTTCTACATTTTTGAAGCTGAGCCGCACAATGGCGGGCTTTTTATGGCCTGTAAAGTATATTTTAACATAATCCCGTAAGCCTTCCAGGTACAAAACTTCATCAAAAGTAATTTTAACAACGGTGTACCCGGCATTTATATAAGTATAGTTTAGGATGGGTGGGGTTAGCGTGTATTTTAACGCCTTAAGTTCGGCAAGCTCTTTTGCTTTGTTACAGGCCTGCATAAACCTGTCCAGGGGGACCGGTTTGGTAAGGTAATCAACCACGTTTAAGGCAAAGCCATCTAAAGCATATTGCTTGTAGGCCGATACAATGATAACTAAGGGCTTTTTTATTAAGCTGTTTATAAACTGAAGCCCCGTTATTCCGGGCATCTGGATATCTACAAATATTAAATCGATGTCGTTTTCCTGCATGGCTTTATTGGCCGAAAATCCATCGTCGCAGGCTGCCTGCAGGTTTAAAAACGGAATTTTACTTATGTTATCGGCAAGTAAACTTAAGGCAAGCGGCTCGTCATCAATTGCAATACAATTTATCATGCATCTAATTTTAGTATCAGGTTAACTTCAAAACAATTGTTTTCGCTTTTGATGCTTAACTGATGTTTGTTTTCATATAACAGGTTTATTCTGCGGCTCACATTAGCTATGCCTATGCCCGATGATTCATCTTTTTGCCCGGTATTTAATGCGTCATATTTATTGATAACGGTAAAATTTAAAAAACGCTCATCTGTAACTAACTCAATGATAATGCGCGGGTCATCTATCGAACCCACCCCATGCTTAAAGGCATTTTCAACAAATGGGATTAACAGCATCGGTTCAATCAGCTGGTTTTTATTCAGGATGGTAAATGAAGTTTCTACCTTAACTTTTTTGCCAAACCGCTGCTTTTGCAAATCAATATAATGGTTAAGGTATTCCTCTTCTACCTTAATATTCACTTTCTCTTCATCGGTATGGTAAAGCATGTATTTCATTAAGCCCGAAAGTTTCATCACCGTAGGTTCCAGTTCGGTGCTATTTAACCTTACCAGCGATACAATGTTGTTAAGTACATTAAATATAAAATGCGGGCTTATTTGCGACCGTAAAAAGGACAGCTCGGTTTTTAATTTCTCTTTATCCTTTTCGCGCAGTTTTTCCTGGTAGTCAAGCAAGCCGTTTATAGTAGTGTAGGCCAGGCTTGCCGCCATGGTGAGTAAAAACGCGGGCAGGCGCAGCCAGCTGGTGCGCAGCAGGCCATAAGGCAGGTCTATCTCCAGCCAGTTATAAATATAATGATATACAAACAGGTAAATGGCATAAATTGAAAGTACGCCCAGCACATAGTAAGGGTATTTACCCTTCATGAACAAATGAGGTATAAGAATTAAGCTGTTAAAATAAAAAGCCGCTATCCAATACACGTACCCTGCGTAATCAAGCTTAATAAACCCGCTCATTTCTTTGCCTGTAAACGTGCGGGATGGCAATACGTTAATTGAATGCATGATGTATGGTAAAGCCATCAGAACAAGCCAAACGCATACATGCGCCCAAATCCTGAATTTTTTATTGTACAAATTCAAACCTATTATATTGTTTTTATCATGCATGGCTAAAGTACATTTATAAAAGGTTTAATGAAATTATATACATAAATGCAGTATTATTTTTACAATACAAATAGTACACAATCGATTGTTGATGTTTAAACATGTGATTGCCTGGCTGGTACATACTAATTCATTGCGAAATATCCACGCAAAAGCTGTTATTGCTAAAATTGTCCAGCCTTTATACGTGAAACTGGTTTTAAATCGGTTTTGTGGCAGTTTTTTAAACTCTTGCTAATATATAACATCCCCGCAGGTTCTGGTATTCCAGCACCCCAAAAAGCAAAAATATTTTTGTCGCATTATTTACCTGTTTGGTCTTACAATAAGTATGTTTTGTCGCTTTATTAAAATCTATAATTCTATTATTTTATTATTTGTGAACAATTATAATAAACCGGGGCATTTACCTGGGGCGCGCAAATCGTGTGGCCTCTTTTACATAAGTAAACATTTTTAAGGGGAGCCTTTTGTGCTCCTGATGATCGGGATAAGGAATTAGCGATACAAGTGTGTTGATGAACTGATTTGACGGTTTTGCGCAGCTAAAACTTCAAATCATCAAGGTTGATAACATCGGTATCTGAAGAGCTTAAATGATTTAGTAAACGTGTCATTTGAGAATTAGTTGATCAATATCACTTGAGAAATGATATTGGATTTGCGTTCCGGGGTGAGATCCGGAACGCATTATTTAACAGCTGATTAAGAGATGATTACGCGTTCTGTTTGCAATCAATAAATAACCAAATATATATCAATTAAATCTCAAATTCATGTTTAAAAGTTTACTCCTAAAAGGGAGATTCCTGGGTGTGCTGTTATGCTGCCTGGTATCTTCGGTGGTAGTTACTGCCCAAACAAAGTACAAGGGAAAGGTTATCGCCAGCGATGACAAATTACCTATCATTGGCGCCTCGGTACGGGTAAAAGGCGCCGCAACCGGCGCTATTACCGACGTTAACGGCGATTTTACCCTCTCGTTAAGTCCGGGTAATACGCTGGTTATATCCTATATAGGCTATGTTACCAAAGAAGTAACCGTTGGTACCGACGTTAATTTAAACATTACCCTAATTGCCGGTAACAATACCTTAAACGAGGTGGTGGTAACCGGTTACGGCAGCCAGCGAAAAAAAGACCTGGTAGGTGCGGTGGCCGTAGTTGATGTAGCCGCCGCCAACAGGCAGCCAACATCATCTGTAGAAAACCAGTTGCAGGGCCAGGCAGCGGGTGTTACCGTTATTGCATCGGGGCAACCGGGCGAAAACCCTTCAGTAAAAATTCGCGGTGCCAATACGTTTGGCAACAACCAGCCGCTGTATGTGGTTGATGGTGTACCTACTACAAACGTAAGCGACATTAACCCCAATGATGTAGCCAGTATGCAGGTATTAAAAGATGCAAGTTCGGCATCAATATACGGGGCGCGCGCGGCTAATGGTGTAATTGTTATTACCACCAAAAAAGGTACCGGTAAGGTAAGCGTATCATATGATGCTTATTACGGTACCCAGGTACCTAAAGGCGGCAATGTGTTTAACCTGTTAAATCCGCAGGAAATGACCAGCCTCAGAACGCTGGCCATACAAAATACCGCTGCTTTAAAAGGAATACCTGTTGATTTAAGCAGCAACCTGTATGGCCCCAATGGCAATGTATTGCCCGATTATATTAGCGCGGGCAGTACAGGCCCTTATGGCGTACATGCAGGCGACCCGGCTGTCGATCCATCAAAGTATAACGTTAACCCGTTTTATACCTCCGGCGATCCATCGGGCTTTTACCGTATTACAAAGGCCAACAAAGCAGGTACCGACTGGTATCATGAAATATTTAAATCGGCCCCTATACAAAGCCATAATCTGGCTTTAAGCGGCAGTTCAGACCTGGCCACTTATTTGTTCTCTATGAACTATTACAACCAGAAGGGTACCCTGATAGATACTTATGATAAGCGTTATACCGTAAGGGCAAATACCAGCTTTAATGTATCTAAACACATCAGGGTAGGCGAAAACTTATCATACTCGGTAACAGAAAATCCCCTGATCAATGAAAATGACGAGGGTTCTGGTATTGGTATGGCTTTTCGCGAGCAGCCTATAATTCCTGTATATGATATTGCAGGTAACTATGCCGGTTCAAATACAGCAAACTTAGGTAACGCCCGTAACCCCGTGGCTATACAGCAACGTACAGGCAATAATTACGGAGCGTACAACAGGCTGTTTGGTAATGCCTTTGCCGAGGTTGATTTCCTGAAATACTTTACCTTACGCACCCAGTTTGGCGGCGAGTATTATTCTGATTATAACCACAGCTTTACTTACCCGGAATATGAGAATTCTGAAAACAATACTACAAACTCATACTCCGAGAACTCATTTAACGGGTACAATTATACCTGGACAAATACTTTAACCTATCACCAAACCATTCGTAAGCACGATATTAAATTATTGGTAGGTACAGAGAATTATAAAAACAGGTACGAAACCCTGGGTGCTACAAATACAGGTTACTTTACCTTTGATAAAAATTATACCACTATAACAACAGGTACCGGTACGCCAACTGCTTATAGCACCATCCAAAGAGATAAGCTACAATCGTTGATTGCGCGTTTAGATTATACTTTTAACGATGAGTTCCTGTTAAATGCCACGCTTCGCCGGGATGGTTCATCAAGGTTTTTAACTTACCAATATGGCTGGTTCCCGGCAGTAAGTGCCGGCTGGCGTATATCGCAGGAGAGTTTCCTGAAAAAAGCAACATGGATAAGCGATTTGAAGATCCGTGGTGGATACGGTGTAATGGGTAACCAGATCAATGTAGACCCATCCAACGCCTTTACCACATTTGGCGCAATAAAAACCAATTCATACTATGACATTGCCGGTACATCAACCAGTACAGTTGCCGGTTTTACCCAAACCAGGATAGGTAACCCCGATGCCAAATGGGAACTTGATAAAAACTTAAATATTGGTTTTGATGGTTCATTTTTCAACCAGAAATGGGATATATCTGCCGATTATTACAAAAAGATCATTACCGGCTTGTTATTCAATCCAAACCTGCCGGGTACTGCAGGCTCGGCCACAGCACCATACAGCAACGTTGGAGCTATGAATAATACGGGTTTGGATATTGCCATCGGCACGCATCAAACCCTGGGTCATGATTTGAAAATGAATGCTTCATTAACGTTTACTACTTATCATAACGTTATTAAGGCCGTTACTGTAGGGCAGCCTTACTTCGACCAAAACTCAGGCCGTTTTAATGGCAGCTCCATTATACGCAACCAGGTAGGTGGCCCTGTGGGCGGTTTCTTTGGTTACAAAACTGATGGTTTCTGGAATTCACAGGCCGAAATTGATGCTGCCAATGCAAAAGCAGGGGGCACTTATCAAACCGATGCCGCTGTTGGCCGCTTTAAATATGCCGATGTAAATGGCGATGGTAAAGTAGATGCCAGTGACCGTACATTGCTGGGCAACCCTAACCCTAAATTCACCGGCGGTTTCAACCTCGATTTTACGTATAAAAACTTCGATCTGAATATGTTCTGGTATGGCTCATACGGCAACAAAATTTGGAATGATGTAAGATGGTGGACAGATTTTTACGCCAATTTTGCGGGTGCAAAAAGCAAAACTGCTTTGTATGATTCATGGACGCCTACCCATATGGATGCCAAAGCACCTATACAGGAAATTGATGGCTCATTTAGTACCAACACTGTACCCAACTCTTATTATGTAGAAAACGGCTCATACCTGCGTTTAAAAAACCTGCAAATAGGTTACAAGTTTGCACCTAACCTGATCAAATCAATTGGTTTAAGCAGCGCGCGTGTCTACTTATCAGGAGCTAATTTAATTACCATAACCAAGTACTCTGGCGTTGACCCTGAGATTGTGGGTGGCGGTACAACCAGTAATACCAACAGCAGCACCAACTTTGGTGTTGATAGGGGTAACTACTCGCCAAGCCGTACTTATTTATTAGGTGTACAAGTTAAATTTTAATTAAAGATTTATGAAAAATATCATACGTTTATCAGTTTGTACTTTAGTTATAGCTGGTATAGTTCAAAGTTCATGCAAAAAGTCGTCTCTTGACCAACCTGCTTTGGGTGCGCTAAGTACAGCCCAAATAACAACCGCGGCAGGTGTAGATGGCCTTTTGATTGGTGCATATTCGGCGCTTGACGGCCAAAAAGGCGGCAACGTTGCTTTTGGTGGCGGTAATCCCTGGGAATCATCACCCGATAACTGGATATACGGCAGCGTGGCCGGTGGCGACGCTCACAAAGGCAGTTCCGGTATCGATCAGCCTGCCATCAACTCTATAGCAACATTTACGGTTGATGCCAGTAACGGTTTTTTAAATACCAAATGGATTGCCGATTATGAAGGTGTAACAAGAGCAAACAACGTGTTAAAAGCAGTAACGGCTGTTACAAGCATATCTGCCGCCGATAAAGCAAATATTATTGGCCAGGCCAGGTTTTTGCGCGGTCATTATTATTTCGACCTGAAAAAAATGTTTGGCAACGTGCCTTATATCGACGAAACCACAACCAATTTTGTGCAACCTAATACCGCCGATATATGGCCAAAAATAGTTGCCGATTTTGCATTTGCATACGCAAACTTACCTGCAACGCAGACACAGGTTGGCAGGGTAAACAAATGGGCAGCGGGCGCTTACCTGGCTAAAACCTACCTGTACCAAAAAGATTATACCAATGCCGATAAAACATTTACCGAGGTTATTACCGGCGGAACAAACTCGGCAGGTGTTGCTTATGGTTTAACGGATAATTACGAGGATAACTTTAACGCAGCAACCAAAAACAATAAAGAAACTGTTTTTGCTATTCAGCAGGCAGCAAATGATGGTACCGGTACTATCAGCGAGGCCAATAACGGCGATATGTTGAACTACCCGTACAACAGCCCTTTTGGATGCTGCGGATTTTTTCAGCCTACCGAAGATCTGGCTAACTCATTCCGTACCGATGCTACCGGCTTACCTTATTTAGACGACTACAACAGCCATGCTGTAGTTAACGACCAGGGCGTTGCATCAACTGCCGCTTTTACACTTGATGCCGGCAACCTTGACCCACGCTTAGACTGGACAGTTGGCCGCCGTGGTATTCCGTATCTGGATTGGGGCAATCACCCAGGCCAAAACTGGATCCGCGAGCAAAGTTCAGCTGGCCCGTACTCGCCTAAAAAGAATGTTTATTACCAGGCTACAAAGGGTACCCTGGGCGATAGCCATACCTGGGCACCGGGTAATGCAAACCAGGTTAACATCATCCGCTTTGCCGATGTATTGTTAATGGCGGCCGAGGCAAAAGCACAATTAGGCACCGGCGATTTGGGTTTATCATACGTAAACCTGGTACGTGCAAGGGCAGCTAAACCGGCAAGTATAGTATATACTTATAAAGATGCGGCCAACCCAATGGGCGGCTATACTACTACCCCGGCTGCCAAATATGTAGTTAACCAATACCCTGCCGGTTATTTTACGGGTAAAGACCTGGCCTTAAAAGCCATTTATTTTGAACGGAAGCTGGAGTTAGGTATGGAAGGCCATCGCTTTTTTGATATCGTTAGGTGGGGTACAGCCCAGCAGTCATTGGCTACCTATTTTGGCTACGATGGCAAAAATATAACCGACGTTACCGGCGCACATTTCACAGTTGGTAAAAATGAGGTTTATCCAATTCCGCAGGCACAAATCGACCTGGAATCAACCGGATCTTCTTCTGCATTGAAACAAAACCCAGGTTACTAATATTGTTTATTTTTGATAAAACAGAAAGAGGTGGCATTAGCTGCCTCTTTTTGTATGTAAAAATACAGGCACATTCATCAACAAACTTTAGCAGGCAGTTATGAGGTTTAGCAAACATTACATTTTAACATCAACCTTATTTTTATTTACAGCAGTTGTTTGCTTCGTCTCGGTTAATTGTAATAGCCCCCAACCGCAGGTGGTTGCAACCGATGGAAAAAGCTTGTCGGTTACCTATTGTAAAAGCTGCCATCAATATCCCGAACCACGGCTGCTTGACCAGGAAACCTGGACAAAACACGTACTACCCGCAATGGCCCCGCGTTTGGGCATAAAAGTGTATGCCGATGACCAATATGTAAACGACCTGTCGGCAAAATCGGCAGTATCCTATGACGATTGGTTAAAAATTGTTGATTACTATACCAAAGCATCACCAAAGAAATTGATGCCCGCAAGGGGCCCTGTTGCCCCGTTAAAAGACTGGGGCAATTTCAGTTTAATAAAGCCTGCCCACGATGTGCCTTTGGCAACAACTACCATGGTGGCATTTGATACCGCCGGACAGCGTATTTATACCAGCGACAGGATGAATAGCAGTATTTTCCAATGGTCAAACCAACTGAAGCTATTATCAACCGTTAAATACCCTTCGCCCGCGGTTGATGTGCAATTTGGTAAAGATGATAAGGGTATCGGGCAAAGTGTTTTTACATTCATCGGTTCGATGGATGCTGTTGATATAGCCAATGGTTTTGTAAAACAGGTGGATTTAAAATCCATAAACTATCAACGGGAAATACAGATTGCCGATAAATTGCCAAGGCCCATTCAATCCGTACCAGCCGATATTAATAAAGACGGTTTGCAGGATTGGGTGGTATGCGGATTTGGCCATAATTTGGGCGGCTTGTACTGGTATAAGCAATTGGCCGGCAACCAGTTTGAAAAACACTCCATCAGCACCATGCCCGGCGCCGAACACGCCGTTATTGGCGATTTTAACCACGATGGATGGCCCGATGTAGCGTGTTTATTTGCCCAGGCTGATGAAGGCGTGTGGCTGTTTTTGAATGACCATAAAGGAGCTTTTGCAAGCAGGAACGTGTTGAGGTTTCCGCCTATGTACGGCTCAAGCAGTTTTCAGCTGGTCGATTTTAATAACGACGGGCTGCCGGATGTTTTATACACCAGTGGCGATAACAGCGACTATTCAAAAATATTGAAGCCCTTCCACGGCGTTTACATATACCTTAACCAGGGCAATTTTAAATTTAAGCAAGCCTATTTTTATCCCGTAAACGGAGCCACCAAAGCGATAGCCGCCGATTTTAACGGCGATGGCAGGCTGGATATAGCGCTGATTGCCTTTTTTTCGGATCTGAAGAAAAATCCCGGCGAAGGTTTTACTTATTTTGAACATGACAGCCCCATGCATTTTATACCCCACAACCTGCCCATATATAACCAGGGGCGATGGATTTGTATGGATGTTAAAGATTATAATGGCGATGGCAGCCCGGATATTATTTTAGGTAACTTTTCAATGGGTTTTATTAACGATGATAGTATAAAACCCGGCTGGAATACCCGCACGCCGTTTGTGATATTAAAAAACAATAATAAATTTTTAAGTAGGAAGCTCTGCAATTAGAAAAAGGAGTCATTACGAGTATTCATTAGGTAAAACCTAAAAAACGGGGATGATGTGCAACGGATATAGTTAAACAAATGTTCTAAACTACCGTCATTGCGAGTAACCACCAGCTTGGCTGGAAAAAACAGAAATGCGTCTCTACATTAAAAAACAATATTGATAATCAATAATTCATAATGACGTGTTTGTAAGTTGTTGACTATCAGTATTAAATATCCGTCATTGCGAGGGAGTTGAGGTATACATACTCGTCATTACTGTTTTTCCAGCTAAGCTCGGGGGTACTCACAATGACACGTGAATATGTGCTTCATAAGAAGTATAAAAACATTCATAAATCGAATTAGACGGCTTTTAAGTACTAGTACAACTTATCTGCTGGTCCTATATACAATGATTGGACGATTCTTAAAGAGCCTCAATCACCCTAATCCCATCCTCACCAGCAATAATAGCTTTTGTTGCAAGCCCATAAAATAAAGAATGCTCAACAACACCCGGTATCATTTTTACCTTAATGTTTAACTCATCCAGCGGTAAAAGCTCCGCGAAAAATATATCAACCAGCATATTACCATTATCTGATACTACCGCGCCATCCTTCTGGCTGCTCATGCGCTGATTAATTTTGGCACCCGGGAAATCGGCTGCCAGACGTTTTAATACAATTTGCAACGCGGCGGGCAAAACTTCAATAACCAGGGGGTAGGTGGTATCCAGCTTATCAGTATATTTTCCCGCATCGCCAATCAGCATAAACTCATCGGCCATTGATGCCAGGATCTTTTCGGTAGTGTGGATGCCGCCGCCACTTTTAAGAGCGTTCAGTTGTTTATCAAACTGGTCGCATCCATCAAAATAAATATCAAGGCGGTTTAACAGTGCCGGTGCCATTACCCTTAAGCCGTTTTTGGCAAGCATAGCAGTAGTTTTAAAAGATGACGACGTGAAGGTAACCGATGTTGCAAATTCATCATCGGCAGCTGCCAGGGTAACCAGGTGAGCAATGGTGCTGCCGGCCCCTAAACCTATGGTTTGGTGTGGTTTAATAAATTTTAGGGCTGCTTTTGCCGCCTCAAGTTTTAAATCGTTCATAAACGTAAGCTAAACAGGTATTAAAATAAAAAAAAATAAATTTTTATTGGTTGTAAGAGTATTATTATATTCTTAATATTAAATTAATATTTTCAACGTTACTTTATCCCTATAAAAATGGTTTTCGAAATAATGCTTGATGCGAGATTTACAACACAATAATATATAAATTAATTAGGATCAATGAAAACAAACAATTAGAATCAATGAAAATAAACAAAAAAAACCTAAGCCTTGTACTAACCCTGTTGGTAACAACATTAGCTTCAACCTTAACATATTCACAACAGGCCAAGCTRCCAACTATTGTCCTACCCTCCCCGGAAGCTGCTGAAATAACAAAATATGGGCAAATACCTGTGAGTCAATTTTCAGGAATACCCAATATATCTATTCCACTTTATACAATAAAGGAAAAAGATATTAACCTTCCGATCGCGCTGAATTACCATGCTGCTGGAATTAAAGTAAACGACTACGCTACGTGGATAGGCGCTGGTTGGAGTTTAAATGCAGGAGGTGTAATAAGCAGGGTGGTAAAAGGGCGGCCAGATGAAGACGCATATGGTATTCTTAATACGGGAAGCACGAGGGCCGTAAACATAAATCAAAGTAAATACACATTCTGTGAAAGTGTAGTAGTACAAAAAGCAGATGCGGAATCGGATCAGTTTTTCTATAATTTTTCCGGGTATTCGGGTAGTTTTATATTCTCAGCAAATGGTAATGTTAAAATGTCACCTTATGATCCGAAATTGAAAATTTCTTTTATAAACCGTGATTATTTTAAAATAACGACCGATCAAGGGACAAGTTATTATTTTACGGAAAAAGAAAAAAGCACATCTAAATCGGAAAGCGGGGCGGCTCCGTTTTATAGTAGTACGACAGCATGGTATATTTCTAAAATTATATCGTTCAATGGGAAAGATTCCGTAAACTTTACTTACTCTCAAATAGGGAGGCCGGATGATAGAATTTATAATAATAGTGCATCTATTGGCAAATCATTTAGCAAAAGAACACTTCCTAACGACGTTACGGTAATTGATCCTAATGACGGTGTTCAAAAAAACGATAACACGACATATTTAAATAATGAAAATATAAAATATCTTAATAAAATCTCTTTCGCTAACGGTACAATTAGCTTTGTTCCGGAGTCAGGAGCAAGACTGGATTTTCAATCTGGTTACATATTGAAAAATGTAATAATAAAAAACAATAATAATAAAACAATTAAAACCATCCGGCTGGATCACGACTACTTTTATAATAGTGGAACTACGAGTACCGGCACTAGTAATGGGTTTAATCCATATGCTTATGAGGAAGATAAATATAGATTAAAATTATTAGCGGTAAATGAAATAGACACCAATAATGTGATTATAGATAAATATCGAATGGCTTATGACGAAACCAATTTACTACCACCGAGGAAAAACTGTGGCATAGATTACTGGGGATACTATAATGGCCATCCAGAAAATCAAACACTATTATGTGCTGAGGATGGTGGACATATAGAGCATTATGATGGCCGAGACTATGATTTGGTAGTTTATGGAAAACGAGATGCCGATGAGAGTTTTATGAAAACCAATGTTTTAACGAGAATTTATTATCCTACTGGCGGTTATACAAATTTTGAGTTTGAAAGTAATAAGATATATACTCCACAAGCTAACTTTGAAACCCGTATTTACAATGCGTCGGCCAAACTGGATGATATCCCTAATGACCCTTTTCGAATTAATACGTTTGTAGCAGATACAAATCTCTCTACGTCGTTGGTTTTAAATGTCCCATTATATAACGACCAAAACAAGCCGGCCGCGATTTTTGAGGACCTAACCTCTGCGTCGTATACGCGATTTACAACTTTTCCTGGTCAGCAAACATATCAATCAATTCCTATAAATTTAATAAAGGGACATACCTACCGCCTAACGGCACAATTAATTACTACAGGTGCTGCAAATGAAGATCCTGATCTGGAGGTACTTATGAATCTTCATTGGGACAAGTTATCTAACCTTACAAATGTTTTGAAAAATGTAGGTGGGCTTAGAGTTAAATCAATAAAAAACTATAATTCAGACGGAACATTGGTAGGACAAGAAGTATATAAATATGGTCAGAATGAAAATGGTGCTGGTAACCTTTCGTTTTTTCCAGGTATCGTCAACCGTAAATCTTTTCTTAGCAACTATGTTTATGGATTTACCATATATACAGGAGCAAATCAAGGTATCTCGTTTTTAAAAACCACAAAAAAAGAGATAGTCGCAAATCCAGTCTATAATTTATCAAATTACGAAGGTGGATTATGTGCTTATACTTCTGTTACCAAATATGTTGGAATTAACGCTTCAGATTTGCAAAAAACAACCTATACCTATGATTTTGAGTTGGATGATCAGGTCGATGATAGTAGAAATACGTCAAAACCAACCCTTATTTCGWATGAATGGCGTTCCGGAAGTCTTATTAAAGAAGAGCAGTTTAAGAATATAGGAGGTGTTTTTTCATTGGCAAAAAAAAGGTCATATACCTATAATATTATTAATAAAGATACCACATACTCATTAGGTATATCAAGACAAATGATTCATACTGGAGATGTATTTTTTGATCAAAGCAACACTGGTAATAATGTTTTGCCCAACAATGTAGGTAATGCAAGCGTCGGAGAGGATTATAACTATTTTGATTACCCCTTTGTATCAGGAGTTAAGCTTTTAGTCCAGGAAACTGACAGTTTATATGAAAACTCTGGTACTACTGCAACCAAACAAAATTATAGTTACGGAAATTTAAATCATATTCAACCAACGTTAATTCAAACGACTGATAGCAAAAATCAAACTATCAGTACAAGTTTAAAGTATCCGGCAGAAATGGTGAGCTTAGGGAAAGATCCAACCGGGATATATGCGGCGATGATAAGTAAAAATCAGATAACTCCGGTAATTGAAACCACAAAATCAACAAACGGCGCACAAACTTATTTAGAAAGAAATAACTATTATTTGACGGGTTATAGTTTGGCAGAACCACAATCTTTAGAAATTCAAAATGGACTATATGCTGTAGAACCCCGTATTAAATACAAAACTCATAATGATAGAGGGGATATTTTGACACTTGGTTATGTAGCAGGCCCTGATATAGGTTACCAGTGGGGCTATAATGGGCAGTACCCTGTAGCCAAAGCCTCGAATGCAATGGGTACTGAAATTCTTTTCAGCAGCTTTGACGAGACCGGGACCTGGGACAGTAGCCTTAGTGCATACGATGCCAATTTCAAACGCAGCGGTGTGTATTCGGGAAGGATAGACAACACCAATACCTCGGAAAAGACCAGTGTGAACCGTACGTGGCTTGCGGTCTCGCTCACGGCAGCGAAAAAATTTCATTACGCGGGCTGGGTATACAGCAACGGACCAACGGCGGATATCTATCTGCTCATGAAGCGGGCAGGCGAAACAGGCTACGTTACCTATGCCGATTTTGCGACCACATCCGCCGTCGGAAAATGGACTTATCTTGAAAAGGACTTTTTAGTACCGGCTGATGTAACCCAGATGACGCTCAGAGTAGATAACAATGGTGCATTGAATGGCGGTACCCAAGTGTGGTTTGATGACATGCGACTTTATCCGTTTGATGCCCAGATGACTACCTACACCTATGACCCGTTGGTTGGCATGACCAGCACCACCGACCCAAAAGGCGAGACCACTTATTACGAGTATGATAGCTTCCAGCGGTTGAAAAACATAAAGGACCAATATGGTAATATCCTTAAAAGCTACGATTATAATTACCGCCCTTAACCTTAATCACTAATCATGAAATTATATATAAAAAATGCAATAAAAGCAATATTGCCTATGGCATTGCTACTGCCACCTGTAGGCAGTGTGGCACAAACAACTACGCAAAATTACGTGCGTACCCGAACACTCCGATCGTATGTGAAAACGGCCGCGTTGCTTGATCAGTATACCCCGCTTAAGGATTCGGTGATGACCACCATTCAGTACATTGATGGCCTTGGCCGGCCTTCGCAAACTGTTCAAATAAAGGGCAGCACCGGACTTAAGGATGTAGTGCAGCCGATAGCTTATGATGTCTTTGGACGAGAGGCAATCAAATACCAGCCTTATGCTTCGCCCTCATCTGATGGTAGCTATAAAACCAATGCCATTAGCACGGAACTTAGCAATTTTTATAATCCGGCCCCCGGCGGTACAAGCGGCACCCAGCAAAGTAATGGCATTGTGTATAACCCTAATCCCTATAGTCTGACAAGTTTTGAGTCTTCGCCGTTGAATAGGGTAACCGAGCAGGGCGCACCGGGAACTCCATGGCAGCCGGTTGCGGGCAGCACGAGCGGACATACCGTGAAAATGGTGTATACGGCCAACAATCTAACCGCTATCACTAATGCCAACAGCTTCATAGCTACCTTATATAACGCCACGATCAATAGTGATCTGAGCCGCACACTTACAGTAGGTAATTCGCAGGGGAATTATTACCAGCCGGGACAATTGCATGTCACAGTTAGCTATGACGAGAACTGGACCAGTGGAAAACCGGGAACTACCGAAGAATACAAAGACAAGGATGGACGGATGGTGCTGAGGCGCACGTTTAATCTGGTTGGTACAACAGTAGAAGTGCTGAGCACATATTACGTATACGATAACTTGGGTAACCTGGCCTTTGTGCTGTCGCCCATGAGCAACGGCGATGCCGGTATCACCAGCGCCGCTAATCAGGCAATCCTTAATAATTATTGCTACCAATACCAGTATGACCAACGCAACCGCCCGATACAAAAGCGGCTACCGGGTAAAGATTGGGAATACATGATATATAATAAACTGGACCAGGTTGTGGCCACCCAGGATGGGATACAGCGGGCTAAGTCTACCCAGGAATGGACATTTACCAAGTACGATGGACAAGGACGGGTAGCATACCAGGGCATTTACCAGTATCCGGGGAGTGTTGCAGGCACAAGCTACCGTGCCGCCCTGCAAACGACTATGAACGGAGAGACGGTGCTATGGGAAACACAGCAGGCGACGGGTACCGGCTATAACGGTACAGCTTGGCCTCATGCCAATATAACACGCTATCTGCAGCTGAACTACTACGACAATTACACTTTTCCCGGCAATCCATATCTGCCAACAGTGAGTGGCGCAGTTATTGCTCCTGTGGGCCTGCTAACCGCAAGTAAAACAGCGGTTTTACTACCTGACGGAACCTATGGTGCCATGCTGTGGTCGGTAAGCTATTACGACACCCGGGGAAGACAGATACAGACGCTCAGACAGCATTACCTGGGCGGAGAGGCTGGTTTGAACAATAATAACTATGACGAGGTGAATGACAGTTACGATTTTACAGGCATGTTGATTGCATCTATTCGTCACCATTACGTGGCAGGAGTGCAAGCACTAATCACTTCTATCAGCTATACCTATGACCATATGGGCCGTAAGTTGCAAACGAAGGAGGCAATTGCCAGCGGCACAAATGCGTTGCCTGCACCAACGATATTATCGCAGGCTGTATATAACGAGTTGGGGCAGGTGAAAACAAAGAGGTTGCACAGTGTAAGCAATGGCGCCACTTACCTGCAGGATATCGGCTATACCTATAATGAGCGTGGGTGGTTGCAACAAAGCTCGGCACCTTTATTTGCTATGCAGCTTAAATACAATAACGGCACAATACCGCAGTTTAACGGCAATATAGCCAATCAGTTGTGGGGAACGCCGGGCAGCTTAAGCAAAACGTATACCTATAGTTATGACAAGCAAAACAGGCTGATAGCGGGCATATCCAACGAGGGCTACTCGGAACAGGCGATAGATTATGACCTGAATGGTAACATTAAACATTTAACTCGGCAGGCAAATCCGGCGTATACCTACACCTATAGCGGTAACCAACTACAGACGGTGAGCGGGATTACCACCGGAACGTACACGTACGATTTGAACGGCAACGTGAAATTTGATGCACATACGGGTAAAACAACCAATATCTACAACCTGCTAAACCTTCCAGGAACTGTAACAGCTGCAGGCTTTAACTTGACGTATACGTACGACGCTAACGGACAAAAACTAAGGAAGAACAATGGTACCATTAATACTGAGTATATCGATGGGATCCAATACGAGAACGGTGTGATAATATTTGTGCAAACGGAAGAAGGACGAGCATTGAAGAACGGGGTCAACTACCTGTACGAGTATAGCTTGACGGACCACCTTGGCAACACTCGCTTGAGTTTTGATCAAAATTCAGCCACAAGCATTAAGCAGCAGGACGATTATTATCCTTTCGGTATGGAGATAAGTCGGGGCAGCGTGGTAAGCCCGAAAAATAATTATCTTTACAATAAAAAGGAGTTACAGGCTGAGACAGGGCAATACGATTATGGCGCAAGGTTCTATGACCCTGTAGTTGCAAGATGGACGACGATTGACCCTAAAGCGGAGAAATTTACTGCTTTTACGCCCTACAATTATGCTTTTAATGACCCCATTTTGGTAGTTGACTTGGATGGTCAGGAAGGAATTGTGGTAGTTGGGCAGCCTGGTGACCATAAAAACAAAAATCATTTTCTAGATAATGCACTTTCAAGGGCAAAAAAATTACAGAAACAATTTGATAAGGCAGGCAAAGGAGAAAAAGCTACTATACTTCTTTATAAAGGTAAAGACGGAAGTGCAAGCTATTCTGATAAACAAATAGCGGCTTATGAAAAACAAGCTCAGAAGGCAGGTATTTCTGTTAAAGTTGAAGAAAGTAAGGATGCTATTGTTGACTATGTGAATAATAAAGATGGCGGCGATTCAAGAAAAGAGGATTTAATTTCCAATTTTACTTACGTAGGCCATGCAGCACCTGGAAACCTTGAAATCGCATATCAAGAGCATGGGAGGATTAATGACATAAAAGAGTGGTTGGGTATGCAACGATTAGATATCGGGGCTTTCGATAAGGACGCATTCACAAGTAATTCCACTGCCGATCTTGTTGCGGCTTGTAGAACCGCTTTGTCAGGATGGCCAAGATCAAGTGCAATGGATCAAATGGCCGAAAAAGTAGGTGGCACTGTATCTGGATCAAATGTAAGGGTTGATTTTTGGAAAGCAGGTTCTATGACCAACTCAGAGTTACTTAAAACAAATAATGGACGAGTGATAACGACACAAGGTCACGGTGGTGTAAGTAAGCAGCAAGTAGAAAATTAATATGAAAACAAAAAGTCGGGTCAAGAAAATATTAATTGTTTTGCTATTGGTTGTGATAGCATTGACAGTACTTTCTTACATAACCGGTTATAGCGTTGTTTTGCCTATATTCAGCGATAGAAAGGCATATCTAAAAGAAAATGCGAGGCCGGGTGACGAATTAGCCATATTTTCAAAATTCGATTTCTCAAAAGGTGATTGGGCTGCATATATTGCAATAGGTACCGATGATTTTAATGAATTGCACGCAGCTATTCCAAAACGAAGTTGTCTTAAAACTACAAACCGGCAGCTATTGCAACAAATGAAAAAAAGCTGGATATTTAAGGTTACGGAAGGCGATGCAGGAACGGTCGCCAGTGATTTTTATTTATTTAGAAACGGAAAATTAGTGTATAAATCAGGTATAATATTATTGAAAACCAATCAGCGATTAGAAAACGAGGAATATGGTGAGATGATCCCTTTGGATTCAGTTGCAGTAGTTAGAAGCTGTCAACAATTTCAAAGGGTTTATTGGCCCATCGTGATTTTATGATTTGCCATTTTGAATAGAGTATTCCTCGGCTACCATAACGACCTCTTCCTTTCGTCGCTATAAGGTCCAGCAGCTGATAGTTATGCAATGCTAAGTTCCCGCTATTGTGAAGGCCTTTGGGAGGCTACCACAGGCTTCCTGACTTACAGTACGCATGTAAGGCAGGGTGCTGTAAGATAAAAGTTATCTTAAATTGAATTAGGAACATCGAAAGCTTGATTATCTAATATCCCCAAAATCGGGCGCTACCATTGCCGATTTGAAACATGAGCGCCGTGTTGAACTGGCAGGCGAGTGGAGCGACCGAAACTTTGACCTGGCACGCTGGGGTGATGCACAGGCTACTTACGCCAAGCCATTGCATGGCGCTAATGGCTCTGTAGTTTGGAAAGCGCGTAACTTCGATCCGGCAAGGGATAATGTATGGCCTATTCCGCCTAAAGATATCCAGATAAGCCAGGGCCAGCTAAAACAAAATGCTGGTTGGTAATTTAATAATACAAACTTTAAAACCGGGCAATGCTTGGTTTTTATATTTACAGCATCATGATAAAAATAATTAGGACAGCAGCAATGTTGGCATTGCTTGTGGGTTTACGCATTACTGCCCACGCGCAAATTAAGGCTTATACCGTGGCCGATGCGCACTCGCATAATGATTATAAAAACAATATTCCCTTTTATAGGGCCTATGAAAAAGGTTTTGGATCAATTGAGGCCGATGTTTATGCGGTGAACGGCCAACTGATGGTAGCACACGATAAAAAGGAGATCAGCGCCAAACGCTCATTAAAAATCCTTTATATCGATCCGCTAATAGAGAAATTTAACCGCGATCCGCAAAGACACCTGAGGCTGCTTATCGAAATAAAAGAAGATTATAAAGCCATATTGCCCTTGGTGATCAGCGAACTTAAACCATTAGAAAAATATTTTGCCTATGATGGGCACCCTGGCAGGTTATCTATTGTGATGACGGGAGCCGTGCCTCCGCCAGTTGTTATGCCGAACTACCCCGACTGGATTTCATTTGATGTTGACCATTTAGATGGATTTACGCCTGTGCAATGGAAAAAAATTGGATTGGTGAGCTTCCCGTTAAGCAAATATGTGCATTGGAATGGCAAGGGTGTATTTAATGCCGACGAAATTAAAAGAATAAGAGGTGGTATCGACAGTGTTCATAATGCCGGCAAAAAAGTTCGTTTTTACGAAACTCCCGATACCAAAAGCAGCTGGCTGGCCATGTTACGTTTGGGCGTTGATGTTATAGGTACTGATGATATAGAAGGACTGGGCAATTTTTTAAACAGGAAAGAGAAATCTGAATACACAGCTCCTGAGCCTTATGTTATCTATCACCCCAGCTATAAATCAGATGGCGAGGTTAAAAAGGTTAAAAACATCATTTTATGTATAGGCGATGGCATGGGCTTATCGCAATTATATGCTACCTATAGTGCCAACAGGGGGCAGCTTAATATATTCCAAATGCTTAACATGGGCTTTTCGGTTACTTATTCGGCTGATGCTTATATCACCGATTCGGCTGCAGGTGCTACCGCGTTTGCATCAGGCCAAAAAACAAACGACCGGGCCATAGGCGTTGATCCGGACGGTAAACCTTTACGCTCACTGGCCGACTATAGCGCCGATGCCGGAAAGAAGACGGCCGATATTGCAGTTTGCGAGCTAACGGATGCAACCCCCGCTGCCTTCTACGCACATGATGCTGAGCGAAGCCACTCCGGGGCCATAGCCAATCAAATAGTATCATCGCCCGTTGATATATTTTTAGGCTCGGCTTATAAAGATTTTACCCAGCCGGTAAACGGACAAACGCCTATTGACAAAATGAAACAACGCGGGTATACCGTTATCCGAAATTTTGACGATTTTTTAAATACACCTGCAACAAAGATCCTGGCATTAATGGACGATAGTGTAACCAGGCCCAAAATGGATGGCCGGGGCAACTATCTGCCGCTTGCATTTAAAAAAGTAACCCAAACTTTTAAAAATGCACCAAACGGTTTTTTTATGATGATCGAAGGATCGCAGATTGATCACGGCGGCCACAGCAATAACCTTAAACAGGTAATTACCGAAAATAGCGATTTTGACAGGATGGTTGGTGATGCCCTGCGCTTTGCCGACGAAGATGGCGAAACACTGGTTATTGTTACTGCCGATCATGAAACAGGCGGTTTAACGCTGCTGGACGGCAATATCGGCAAAGGATACGTTTTGGGCGACTTTAGCACTAATGACCATACCGGAACACCCGTACCCATATTTGCCTACGGCCCGCACTCGTTTGATTTTAGAGGCGTTTTCAACAACACCGAAATTTTTAATAAGCTGAAGGCTTTGATAAAATAAGAGATTGTTTATAACAAATAAGAAAAGCCGCTGCATATGTAATAATGCAGCGGCTTTTTTATGATAATTATTCGGCAAATGTTAAACAGTGGCTGTTTGCGTCTGGGTGTCGCTTCCATTAGTAGCAGCAACAACGTTAACCGGTGGTACTTCGCAATGGAAACCAAACAGGCAGCGGTCTTTTATCATGGCGGCTACCTCGTTGGGTACATACTCTTCCCAGCCGGCAGCGCCTTGTTTTATCAGTTGGAGTACTTTATCGGTATCAACATGCAGGTTGCCCTCGTTATAGTGCCGTATGTCTTCAATCTTATTATTGGCAATCAGGTAGCGGTATAAATCGATAAGATGTGGTGGCGGATAAAACTTAAGACAATTCCATATTACGCCGTCGCGCAGGGTAGGGTATATAAACAGTTTTACCTTACGGCTAAACAGCGTGGCGAACGATTCAAGGATGCCACCCGGAAGATCTTTGTAATGCTCTTCCGAAAAAATATATTCCAGGTTAGGGAAGCCTAGCACCATGCCAATTTTTAACCTGGTGATTTTTGAAAGGTAGGCCACCAGCTTATAATACTCATGAAAATTACTGATCATAACCGTTTGCCCAAGCGAGCACAGGATATCTACCCGGTCCAGGAAATCTTTTTCATCTATGTCGGCATTCAGGTCGGCGTTTCGTTCTTTTAAAGCCTGCAGGGTAAGCTCGGTAACTACAACTACCTTTGATTTATCAACATCGGGTTCCTGCAAAAATTGTTTAACGCCATTGTTAAGCATATCTAAATGCACGTTAATAATAGGGCGGAAACGGCCGCGGATAACCACAATGTGTTTTTTATACAACGCTTCGGTAGGCTGCATATTTTTGCCATCGGGCCCAAAAACGGCAGCGTCAGAAAAACCATATTTTACCAGGTGCAGGCTCATCAGCCGGTTGTCAACCTTGGTAAAGTCGGGCCCTTCAAAACGGATCATATCAATCTGTATCCTGTCTCTCGATAGGTTATCCATCAGCGACAGCAAAAATACTGGTGGTATTTCGTTGTAATAAAAGCAGGCATACATCAGGTTTACACCCAAAATGCCCACAGCCTGCTGCTGCAGGTTGGTATCGTTATCCAGCAGTTTTACGTGAATAACCACATCGTTAAACGCGCTGTTTGGCGTTAGCTGAAAACGCACGCCCATCCAGCCATGACCATCGTTGGTTTTATTGTAATTTAAAGCTGATACCGTATCAGAGAAAGCGAAAAACGTAGTTGAGTCGCCACGTTGTACGGCCAAACGTTCAATCAGCAGCCCGTATTCATGGTCAAGCATCGATATTAAGCGCGCTTCGCTCACATAACGCCTTGATTGTTGTACGCCGTAAATGGCGTCGGAGAAAACCATATCATAGGCCGACATGGTTTTGGCTATAGTGCCAGATGATGCGCCGGCCTTAAAAAAATTAGCCGCAACATCCTGTCCTGCACCAATTTCGGCAAATGAGCCGTATATTTTAGGATCAAGGTTAATAGCAAGTGCCTTTTGCTTGGTCCCTATATCCTTGTTGTGAATGGCATTCATACCCTTATTCAATTATAGTTTATTGTTGCCAATATGATGATCTGAAAAGACGCCTTAAAAATACGTTTTTTTAAATTAGTTAAGATCATGTATTAGTAAAAAGGCAAAGAAACCGCTGTTGTTTTTTGATTTAGATAGCAACGCTGGCGTAAGGTTTAATAAATTGTTAACAAATGTTGAATTTGTTCATATGCAAAATCATGATATGATTACCCGGTGCTTTTTTTGTATTTTTGTTATATAAACGCATCCATCAGTTTAATAATCAAGTATTGCGCATGAAGCATAGCAGGAAAATAGCTTTGGTAGTCAATCATGTAAATGTTGAAGAAGAGGACGCTCTTGACGTTTTATTTTGGTTAGATAAGGCCCCTGCCGAAAGGCTGTCTGAAGTAAGCCGCTTGAGGAAAAACTATTTTACATGGGCTGATGGAAGCTTCCCGGAAAAGATTGAAAAAGCTGTTCATTTCAGAAAATTATGATTTTTGAACAGGATTTATACACTGTGTATACCGCTACGGGTGACACACCCTGGTATGGGATGGTACACCTGGCAAAAAACTATAACCTGGCTCCAAATCCGGCAACTACTTTACTATAAGGATTGTTTTAAAGCTAATCGGGCATGATGCAAACAATATCCCCACGTTTATCGTAAAGAGTACCAGAAAATTTAATACAGGTTACTAACGGGGCCGAAACTGCTTTTTGCTACCCCTTGTAAATTTTTTGCACCCAATTCGCCTGCTTTTTATAACTTACGGCTTTGTAAATAAACCTCAATGCTTAACAGCGCAGTAACTTTTTGCGGCATACCTTATCCATACCTTAAGCTAATTATAAAGGGCTTTTTTTGTGCTGTAATTTTGTTTTTTTTGCCTGTTGCCGGTTTATATGCCGAAGGCAGTAAAGAGCTGGCCGCCAGTGGGGGATACCGTGCATACCTATTTTCGAGCAGCACGGTTGCCAATACTTCGTTCCCGTTCCCCACTTTAGGTACAGTTAAGGTTTACGTAAAGCCCGGCGAAAGTATTTATGTGGGCTCAAGCGCCCAGGGTATTGCCGGTGGCACTATTAACTTGCGCGCGCCCGACGGTAACAACTATACCAGCGGCACAGATGCCAGCACAGGTAATATCAATAGCCGAGCGCAGGAAGTAGCTGGCCCATTGCCTAATACCGGGGGCTTTACGCCATTTATAAAAACGGTAGGCGCGGGGCAGGAGGGGGTTTGGGAAATTGATTTTGTTGCCGAAAACCCCGGAACGGTATTAAACGGCAATCCGCCTACCATACCTGCCAATGCCAACTGGACACAGCCGCAGGCCGAATATATTACCGCCTTTGATGTATCGGTACGCAATGCTTCAAATTCGGGCTTTATAAATGGCAGGGTGTATACCCAGGTATTTTCGGGAATATTGGGTACGTTTAACGTGGGCTTTAACGCGATATTCCACATCCTGACCAAAGACGGATATCAATACATATTAAATAACAACGGCCAGGCCGGCAACGGCTTTACGTTTTTTGTAAATAACAAAGGGTTTAGGGGGGACGACGGAAACGCGTCGTACAAAAGCATCAACGGCCTTAGCGCCAACGTTAACGTGCAAGACCCGCGCGTGGCCGATACCCAAACCGATATCACCCAAAAAATATTTTTTAATATCCCGGCTACCGATATGCCCGCCGTAGCCAATACGCCGGGATCGGCAACAACATGGCTTTTAAATACGCCCGTAGTGCCGGCAATAAGTAACGTTACTTTCACTGGTGCCGAAGGAACTATTGGCAAGGCCGGAACCAATCCGTTGGGCGGCAACTTTAACTTTAACATAACCGGGAACGGTAATTATGTAATTGGTATTGATATAAACCATAACGGTTTGTATACCGATGCCATCGACCGTAAATTAACCGGGCAGGCAACCACCGGCGGTAACCAGGTATATTGGAACGGGCTTGATGGCCTTGGCGCCAAAGTAGCGGGTAACAGCACTTTGTCATTGCAGGTAGATATCACCATAGCCACTACCGCGGGCGAAGTCCATTTTCCGTTTTTTGATGTGGAGCGCAATGTTAACGGCCTTTTACTTACGCGCACAAACGGCACTTTTGCTCCCGATGATTCCTTGTATTGGGACGATACACCTATCAGTATTGTAGGCACACCATCAAACCCTATAAAAAACCTCACGGGCTTAAGCAGTGCTATAAACGGGCACAAATGGGGCACCACTACCAGTATAGCCACCAATGATGCCGATTTTGGGAACAATAAATCCATTGATACCTGGAGTTATATAAAAAGCAAACCGGTAACAACTTCGGTAAGCTTTGTAATGCAGGAAGCCGATCTTTCTGTAGAAAGTATAACGGCCGTGGCGGCCTGTTCGGGCCAGCCGGTAATATATAAAGTTGTGGTAAAAAATAACGGCCCTAATGATGTTACAGGTGCCGGTTTCAGCTTTAGTTTTCCTAATGATATCAGCGGCTTGGTAGTAACAAGCGCTGCTACCACCGGCAGTTCGTCAACCTCAGGCGGTGCTGTTGTGGCAAACGCATACCACGCTAACCTGGATATAGCAAATGGTGCTGTACGCACTTTTACCATTACCGGGAATATAGCGTTGGCAACAAGCGGCAACCTTACTGTTGAGGCTGCTGTATTAAGGCCTGCTGATGTAACAGACCCGGATGCCACCAACCCGGATGCAGCTGTGCCTACCGATCCGAATAGCGAATGTGACGCTTCCCCTTCCGGCGTAGGTTGTAATAATGTTAAAACCAACACGGTAAACATTGCGCCGGGCCCAAATGCAGGTGCCGATCAAACTATATTTGAGTACGCTCCGGCTGCCATGGCAGCAACGGGTACGGGTGTATTTACACAGGCGGCGGGCGATCCGTTACCGGCAACTATTACCACCCCCGCAAGCAATACAACTACAATAACCGGACTGGATAAAGTTGGCGTATATCATTTTGTTTTTACCAACGCCAATGGTTGTGCCGATACAGTGGTGTTGAAGGTGATCCCTGCCGATTTGCAGATCCCCAATGTAATAACACCCAACAATGATGGCAAAAACGATACTTTTAAAATTGTTGGATTAGAGAGCTACCCCGGTTCGCAACTAACGGTGTATAACCGCTGGGGTAACGAGGTTTATCGTTCTGATAATTACAAAAACGATTGGAGCGGCACCGGCCTGGCCGAGGCTACTTATTTTTATGTATTGAACCGGAAAGAGCATACCGGTGAATTTACCCCGGTTAAGGGCTGGGTGTTTTTAAAACTGAGTAAATGATGCAGGGCTTTAAACTATATATCCTGGTAGCAGGCCTGGTTTTATTCACCGTAAAATTGCAGGCCCAGCAAAGCATACAGTTTAGCCAATATATGTTCAATGGCCTGGCGGTAAACCCGGCCTATGCCGGTTATAAACAGGACTGGACCCTTAACTTAAGCAGCCGTATCCAGTGGGTGGGTATTAACGACGCGCCTAAAACAGGCACAGTATCTGTTGATGGCCTTACCAACAGCACCAACCAGAATATGGGCTTAGGCTTGATAGCTACTTTCGACAAGCTTGGGCCCGAGAGTACATCATCGGTTTATGTAAACTATGCCTATAGGCTACGGCTTGATGAGGATGATACAAAACGGCTGAGTTTTGGCCTTGGCTTTGGCGCTATACAGTATCGCCTGGATGGCACTAAATTTAACGCTACTGATGATGGAGATGCCAATATACCCGCCGGAACGCAAAGCAACGTTACGCCCGATTTTCGTTTCGGGGTTTATTATTACTCGCCAACGGTATATGTTGGCGCATCGGTGTTTAACTTGCTTTCGGGTTTGGGTAACACTGTTGATCATTTGCAGCAGTATAAACAGGCCCGTACAGTTTACTTAACCGGCGGTGCAATGGTGCCGTTAAATGAAGGCATGGATATTAAACCCTCGTTGCTGATAAAAGAGGACTTTAAAGGCCCAACCAACCTGGATGTAAGCAATTATATAGTATTTAACAAAACCATTTGGATAGGCGCATCATACCGCACCGGGATAAACCTGTGGAAAAAAAGTAACCTGCAAAGCGGCCTTGATAAAACAGACGCTGTGGCGGCGATGGTGCAATTTTATGTGAGTGAAAACTTTAGGATTGGTTATTCATATGATTTTACCACAAGCAGGCTGGCAAGTTCGCAAAGTGGGTCGCATGAATTGTCGTTGAGCATTAGTTTTCCGGGCAAAAGCCCAAGGGTGGTTAGTCCGAGATATTTTTAGGCAAATGAAAAAGTTAATATTGATTGGTTTGTTGATGGCTTTGCTGGCAAAGGTTACTTTGGCGCAGGAACAGCTGTCGGTAAAACAAAGGGCCGATAAACTTTTCGATCAGTATGAATATTTCAAAAGCCTTAAAGTTTACCTTAAACTGCTTGGCCATAAGCCGGATGTAAAACTTGTTGAGCGTATTGCTACCTGTTACCGTTACATTAACCAATACGAGGATGCCGAAGATTGGTATGCCAAAGCCCTGAACGATCCTAAAGCCGCCAAACTCGATCATTATTTTTATGCAGAAGTATTGTTTCGCAACCAAAAGTTTGACATGGCCAGGCAACAGTACCAACTGTATTTTACAGATGATGCAGGCGCGTTAGCCTTAAAGCTGGCCGATGTGGATTCGGCTATGGTGTGGATGAAGCAGCCATCGCCATATAAGGTGAATAACGTTGGGGGCGTAAATACCCCATCGTCTGATTGGGGAGCCGCATACGGTGGCCAGACAACCATTATATTCACATCCGACCGCGAAACCGAAGATGGCAAAAAAGATAACCGCACCGGCAACGGCTGGTTTAAACTATATACCTACGATTTAAATACTAAAGAAACAAAACAACTGTTTTTAGATCCAGGCACAAGCAACGAGTTTAAAGATGCTTACCATGTAGGCCCCATGGTGCTGAACAATAAAGGAGATACCGCCTATATTACCGTTACTACCGAAGTTGCTGCTAAAAACTTACCGATAGACCAACGTAGCGGCAAAAATAACACCCGCCTTTATACCCGCCGCCTGCAGTTGGTTACCGCCGTGAAAAAAGATGGTGGCTGGGTTATTTCGGGCAGTTTCCCGTACAATAATGTACAGCAGTATTCTGTGGGTAACGCGGCATTGTCAAAAGATGGCAGGCTGATCTATTTCAGTTCGGATATGCAGGGCGGGCTGGGTAAAACAGATATCTGGTATTGCGAAAAACAAAGTGACGGAAGTTGGGGCAAACCTGTAAATTGTGGTAAAGCCATCAACTCCAAAGAAGAAGAAAGCTTTCCGTTTGTAGATGAAAACGGTGTGTTATACTATGCTTCCAAAGGGCTACCCGGTATGGGAGGGTACGAAATTTATGTTGCCCATGGCCAAAAAAACAATTGGGATACCCCCCAAAACCTTAAGTATCCTATCAACTCCACCAGCGACGATTTTAGCCTGATAACACGCGATGGTCAAAGCGGCTACCTGTCGTCAAACCGCGATAACGGCCAGGGTAGCGATGATATTTATGCTTTTACCCGCGTAAAGGATTCGATTTTTGTGAAACCAATAAACGGTAGCCCGCAATTAATTGTTGCCACCAGGCAACCAGGATCGCCAGACTCACCCGATCCACTTTCAGGGGCATCCCGTCCCGATTTCAACATCCGGCCCATTTATTATGATTTGGATAAATCATTTATCCGGCCCGATGCCGCTGCCGAACTGGATAAGGTGGCAGGCATTTTAAAGCAATATCCAGCACTAAAAATAGCATTGGCATCCTATTGCGATTCAAGGGCATCATATTTATACAACCTTGCGTTATCTCAGCGCAGGGCCAAATCTGCCGTAACTTACCTGGTAAAAAAAGGCATAGCCCCAACCCGCATGGTAGCCAAAGGCTACAGCGAAAGTAACCTGGTAAACCAATGCGCCGACAAGGTTAAATGTTCGGAAACCGATCATCAGCTAAACAGGAGAACAGAAATTAAAGTGGTTTCGGGTAGCAATTGATTATAAGTTTATATAGTTATGGCTGAGTATGAAAATGTATAATCAGCCACAAGTGTGTTTAAAACGTGAGTTATGGCTGAGTATGTTATTTAGTGCTTGGCGCACTTATTACAAGTAAAACGCAATCTGCTTTAATTCACACTGTTTTTTCATTTTGATATTACCACCCTTTCAAAATGATAGGTTTTTTAAATGCCCAAATACATCAGCCCTGTCAAATTAGTCGGTTTAAAGTGGTTTTAGCTGCTATAAAGCATTTTAAGCGTTTTTTGGCATGCCTATAGTATATAGGCTGTAATTGATAATACATTAAAAAATTAAGTCATGACATCATTTTATATCGTACTGGAAGTAATAACCTTTATTGCAGTAATTGTAATACCAATGGCCGGCCCAAAAGCAAAGAAAAATTTACCTGTTGCAACTACCAGCAACCTGGCGGTTAACAACGAGGGTTACCTGGAGCCAATTCCTGCAAACCAGCAAGATCATCATCCGGTGCATTAATTGTTAAAACCACTTAAATTGAAAATAAAAGCCTTTCTGCATAAAAGGCTTTTTAAATAGGTATGCAGCTTTACTTATTACCATAAAATGTTTATCTCTTTTCTGTTTATGAAATTTATAGGATAATATTGCCGGTAAATACTAAACAAGATTTGTATTGACCGCTTATGATGAATTGGGAAACTTTACTATCGGCCAAGCGCTGGGGATACGAGGATAAATATGTTGCAAGCCAGGTTGATGCCCGGTCGGAGTTTCAGCGGGATTATGACCGCATTATATTTTCGTCGCCTTTCAGGAGGCTGCAAAATAAAACCCAGGTATTTCCTTTACCAGGGAGTATTTTTGTGCACAACAGGCTTACCCATAGCTTAGAAGTGGCCAGTGTTGGCAAATCATTAGGCCGCATCTTTTATAACAAGCTTAAAGAAGAAGATCCTGGGATTGATGCCCGCCTGCCGCTGATGAGTGATATCGACACCATTATTTCGGCGGCATGCCTTGCGCATGACCTGGGCAACCCGGCATTTGGCCACTCGGGCGAAGCCGCAATATCACATTATTTTATTGAGGGTGACGGTGCAGGCTATCAAAAAAATATACCTGCTGAGCAATGGGCCGATTTGATCAATTTTGAAGGTAACGCCAATGCTTTGCGCATCCTTACCCATTCTTATTCGGGCAAGGGGAACGGAAGCTTCGCGCTTACTTATGCTACCATAGCGGCTATTGCCAAATATCCCTGCGCTTCTATCGTAGGTGGAAATAAAGCAAATATCCACACTAAAAAATATGGGTTCTTCCAGTCGGAACAGGCCGGATTTAGGAAAATAGCCGACGAACTGGGACTAAACAAAGTGCAGGACAATCCGCCTATTTACAAGCGCCATCCACTGGTGTACCTTGTAGAGGCTGCCGACGATATCTGCTATAATATTATTGACATTGAGGATGCTCATCGCCTCAAGATATTATCCTATGATGAAATTGAAGCCCTGTTGCTGCCTTTATGTAACGACCCGAAAATGAAGGCGCGACTTGATGATATTGACGATGACGACGCAAAGGTTGGTTACCTGCGTGCCCGGTCTATAAACACGCTGATACAGCAATGTTCCAAGCTGTTTTACAATCAGCAGCAAAACATCCTTGCCGGCAATTTCAATACATCGCTGATAGATATGATAGAAGAGCCCTATCGTACCATCATGAAAAACATCGAAACGTTGTCGGTAAAAAAGATATACAATTACTCGTCGGTTGTGCAGATAGAAGTAGCCGGTTATAAAGTTATGGGTGGCATACTGGAAGAATTTATCCCGGCTTACCTGCAAAATTCATCCAAGTATCATAAAAAACTGGTAGAACTTATCCCCAAACAGTTTTTAACCAAAAACCAGGATGATTACTCTAAAATTCAAACTGTACTCGATTTTGTTTCGGGGATGACAGATTTGTATGCGGTGGAGTTGTTCAGGAAAATTAAGGGAATTTCGTTCCCGACGTTGAGTTGATGAAATAAACACAGTCCCACAAATCGTATCAACTTTTCGCCAAAAACAATCAATTGTAGGTAGGGAGTAAACGGGCTTGTCATTTTAGCATAATTTTAGCGTCAGTATTAATCATGCAGGCTATTAATGATCTGTGTGCTTTCCGCCTATATTATGAACTTAAAAAAAATCCTTTGCTTAGCAGCAATGACTATGCCCTCGTTGCTGATTGCCCAACAATGGCAACCCAAAAAAGCGGTACTCATGACCCGGTTTGCTAAAGATGTGAACCCGAACAGTGTTTTGCCTGAATATCCGCGTCCGCAGTTTGCCCGCGTAAAATGGCTTAACCTTAACGGCATTTGGCAGTACCAGCCCGGTGCTGCCGGCGATGCTTTACCAAAAGGCAAGCTCAGCAAAACTATCCTGGTGCCATTCCCGGTGGAATCGGCGCTATCGGGTGTAATGGAACACCATGACCGGCTTTGGTATCGTCGCAAATTTACAGTCCCTGCGGCTTGGAAAGGTCAGCATATCCTGTTGCACTTTGGCGCGGTTGACTATGAATCGGAAGTGTTTGTAAACGGAAAAAGTTTTGGTGTGCATAAGGGCGGATACGACCCATTTAGCTACGATATTACATCTGCCATAACAGGCGCTGGTCCGCAGGAAATTACCGTAAGGGTTTTTGATGCTACAGATGATGCCGGCGAACCACGTGGTAAGCAAAGCCTGCACCCGCAGGGCATTATGTATACGTCAACTACTGGTATCTGGCAAACGGTGTGGCTGGAGCCCGTACCAGTAACAAATATTAACGATATCAGGATAACCCCGGATATTGATAAATCGGTTGTAAAACTTACTGTAAGCACAGCAGCAAAAGCAGCAGGATACACGGTAGCCATTAAAGTGAAGGATGGTGTTAAAGTAGTACAAACTTACATCGGCAAAGCCGGCCAGGAATTAAGTGTGCCGGTTAAGAATGCTAAATTATGGTCGCCGGATTCGCCGTTCCTTTATAATTTAGATATCAGCCTGCAAAAAGATGGCAAAAGCGTCGATATGGTTTCCAGCTACTTCGGGATGCGGAAGATATCGGTGGGCGATGAGGATGGTTACAAAAAACTGTTCCTGAACAATAAATTCCTTTTCCAGATAGGTCCGCTTGACCAGGGTTTCTGGCCCGATGGCATTTATACCGCGCCTACAGATGCCGCTATCAAAAACGATTTGCAGATGATTAAAAACTATGGCTTTAACATGGTGCGCAAGCACATTAAAGTTGAGCCATACCGGTGGTACTACTGGGCCGATAAACTGGGCCTCATGGTTTGGCAGGATATGCCGTCTGAAAACTCGTACACAGACCATACGCCGCCTATTGATTCAGTTGCCTACGCATCTGAATTAACCCGGATGATTAAAACGCATTGGAACACGCCGAGTATAGTAACCTGGGTAGTGTTTAACGAAGCACAGGGACAGCATAACACGGCCGGTTTAGTAAATATGGTGCGCAAGCTCGACGATTCGCGGCTTATTAACCAGGCCAGTGGCGGTAACCATTTTGGTGTTGGCGATTTTATGGATATCCACAGCTACCCGCCGCCAGCGGTGCCCGAAAGTAAAACCCAGGTTTTGGCCTGTGGCGAGTATGGCGGTATCGGGTACATAATTCCGGGCCATATCTGGAAATCGGGCCCAACGTATATCATGATTGACAACAAAAAAGATTATACCAATTTGTACGATACCTATGCCAATGACCTGGTACTATACAAAACCAATAAAGGATTAAGTGCCGCGGTATACACCGAAATTACCGATGTTGAGGTGGAATTAAATGGCTTGCTCACTTACGATCGCGAGGTAGATAAAGGAGGCGTGGCAAACATTAGCGCATCCAACAAAAAAATCATTAATGATCATATGTACATCAGCGATGTACTGCCATCGTCGCAAACCAACAGCCGCGATTGGAAGTATACCTTCACCAAACCTGAAGACGGCTGGTTTAATGCGCAGTACAACAATGCCGCGTGGAAATTGGGCCCCGGCGGGTTTGGTACAAGCTTTACGCCAGGTGTAAATGTGAAAACAGTTTGGAATAGCAGCGACATATGGATACGCCAGGATTTTACCCTTAATGAAATTAAGGCCATCAACAAAGACAACCTGGTGTTGTACATTCATCACGATGAAACCTGCGAGGTGTACATAAACAGCGTTAAAGCTGCAACAATTGATGGTGCCACATCCGGCTATACCGTAGCGCCAATAAGTAAAGAAGCCAAAGCCGCGCTAAACCTGAAAGGTAAAAACACCATAGCCATACATTGCCACCAAACAGTGGGCGGGCAGTATATTGATGCCGGTATTTCGCTTTTGAGTAAAACAAAACCCTGATTAATTTTTATCCTTTTGTTTAGTAACAGGCCCTTGCATATTGCAGGGGCTTTTTTGTGGAGCAATAAATAAATATGTGGCAATCATTTAGGTATTAAAAATATTATTGTTTAGCAGTAGCTAACCGTATCTTAACCCAAATAAGAGGTCTGTTCCTATTTTTTTAACAAAAACAGAGGAATGAGGCTAAAATCCGGCTAATGATTGCTAAATTGTTAGTTCAATAATTTAGTAATCCACCGTACTTTTGATAAAAATAAGAAACAATGATAACTTTTGACTGGAAAGGCGTATTCCCTGCGGTAACCACCAAGTTCACCGATGACGACGAATTAGATTTTGATGCTTTTGATGTAAACCTTGCCGCACAGCTTGAAGCTGGTGTTGACGGGTTTATTTTAGGCGGTTCATTAGGCGAGGCCAGCGTGCTTACCGATGATGAAAAGTTTGCGTTATTAAAGCATACCATTGATTATGTTGATGGCAAAGTACCTGTAATACTCAATATTGCCGAGCAAACTACTAAAGCGGCTGTAGCCTGTGCTAAAAGAGCTTTTGATACCGGTGCCGATGGTTTAATGCTATTGCCGCCAATGCGCTATAACAGCGAAGAACGCGAAACTTTGGCTTACATAGGCGCAGTTGCCGAAAGTACCGAACTGCCCATCATGATATACAACAACCCGGTTGATTATAAAATTGAAGTTACACTGGATATGTTTGAAAAACTATCGGTTTATAAAAATATCCAGGCGGTAAAAGAATCAACCCGTAATGTATCAAACGTTACCAAAATGTTTAATCGTTTTGGCAACCGCTACGCTATATTTACCGGTGTTGACCCATTGGCTATGGAAAGCCTTGTAATGGGTGCCGACGGCTGGGTAGCAGGTTTGGTTGATGCCTTCCCTAAAGAAACAGTAGCTATCTATCGTTTGGTAAAAGCAGGCAGAATTGCCGAAGCTTTAACCATTTACCGTTGGTTTTTGCCGGTATTGGAATTGGATATTCATCCAAAACTGGTTCAGTACATTAAACTGGCCGAAGTTGCAACCGGTATTGGTACCGAAAATGTACGCGCGCCACGTTTACCGTTAATTGGCGAAGAACGCACCAAAGTATTAAAGATCATCAATGATGCATTAGCTGTTCGGCCGGAATTGCCTGTTGGCAGCTGGGGTAAACTAACCGAGGTTGAAGCTTAATTATCATTTAGTAAAACTATAACCAAAGCTTAAGGCCGGCTTTATGCCTTCGGCCTTAAGCTTTATGCTTTCAAATGAGTAGTAAAACATTTTTTTGTATAGATGCGCACACCTGTGGTAACCCCGTGAGGGTGGTAGCAGGTGGTGGCCCAACGCTTAAAGGCGATAACATGAGCCAAAAGCGCCAGCACTTTTTAAAAGAGTACGACTGGATACGCACCGGGCTGATGTTTGAGCCAAGAGGGCATGATATGATGTCGGGAAGTATCTTGTTCCCGCCTCATGATCCGGCAAATGATGTGGCCGTTTTATTTATTGAAACAAGTGGCTGCCTGCCCATGTGCGGGCATGGCACCATTGGTACTATAACCATTGCCATTGAAGAGGGGCTTATTCAGCCTAAAATACCTGGCATAGTACGTATGGAAGCGCCGGCTGGCCTTGTTTTGATAGAGTATAAGCAGGAGGGTAAAAAAGTTACCTCGGTAAAGCTCAGAAACGTGGCGGCCTACCTTGCCGCCACCAACCTGGAGGTAGAGTGCCCGGATCTGGGTACGCTAACCATCGATGTATCTTACGGGGGTAATTACTATGCCATTGTTGATCCTCAGCCAAACTTTGCCGGGCTTGAAAATTATACCGCCGGGCAGCTGATAGCCTGGAGCCAGGTATTACGCAAGCGCATTAACGAAAAATATAACTTCGTTCATCCGCAGGATCCTACCATAAATACGTGTACCCATATCCTTTGGGCGGGCGCAACATTAAATAGTACTTCTACCGCCCGTAACGCTGTGTTTTATGGCGATAAGGCGATAGATAGGTCGCCATGCGGCACAGGTACATCTGCACGTATGGCACAGTGGTATGCCAAAGGCAAGCTGAAAGTTGGCGAGCCTTTTATACACGAAAGTATCATCGGCAGTAAATTCATTGGCAAGGTTGAAGAGGTGGTGAAGATTGGCGAACTGGATGCCATTATTCCGAGTGTTGAAGGCTGGGCAAAAGTTTACGGTTACAACACCATCAAAATAGATGATGACGATCCGTATGCACATGGTTTCCAGGTGATATAATAAAATATTAATGTCCAATTGTCATTTCGATACGAGGTACGAGTGAGAAATCTTATACGAGCGATTGGCCGTTAGGCTTGTCGTTTAATATTTCTCCTCACTCAACGCTCAATGCCCGCCTCCGTTCGTTCGAAATGACAAGCTTTTAATTATACCGATTACAAAAATAAGCTTTCGGCTTTACGCCTTTAGCTTTAAGCTCCGATAACAAAATGGCAAAAGTGCTGATCATAGGTGGTGGAATTGTAGGTTTAAGTTCTGCATATTATTTACAAAAGGCCGGGTACCAGGTTACCGTGCTGGATAAAGGCGACCTGACTGATAGCTGTTCGTTCGGTAACGCGGGTATGATAGTGCCGAGTCACTTTATTCCCCTGGCTACTCCGGGTATGGTTTCGCAGGGCATCAAATGGATGTTTAACAGCAAGAGCCCATTTTATGTAAAACCATCATTTAATCCGCAACTTATCTCCTGGGGATTAAAATTTCTTCAAAAAGCAAATGCCGGGCACGTAGAACGGTCTTCAACACCCTTAACCGAACTTTCTTTACTGAGCAAAAAGCTCTATAAAGGTTTAAGTAAAGAACCGGAATTTGACTTCGACCTGGTTGAAAAAGGCATCCTGATGTTTTACAAAACCGAAAAGGCCGGCGAAGAAGAAGCCCACCTGGCCGAAAAGGGCCGTGAACTGGGATTGGACATGGCAGTGCTTAGCGCCGCCGATTGTGTTAAGCTGCAGCCCAACCTGGAACTTGATGTATTAGGGGCGGTGCACTACCGTTGCGACGCACACCTATCGCCCAATAAGTTGATGGCGGCGCTGGTAAGATACCTTAAAGGCGTGGGGGTAAATTTTACTACCAATAAAGAGGTTACTAAAATAGAAACTGTTGCAGGTAAAGTAACCAGGGTTTTATCGCATAATGAAGAATTTACAGCCGATGAATATATTGTTGCGGGTGGCTCCTGGTCGCCGGCGATAGGTAAATTGTTGGGCGTTAAAATATTACTAATGCCGGGTAAAGGCTATTCTTTTAATGTGAAAGAAGAAGTTCCATCTATGCAGATTCCTGCATTGCTGGCAGAAGCACGTGTAGCTATCACCCCGATGAATGGCGGCCTGCGCTACGGTGGTACCATGGAACTTGATAAAATTAACAGCCGCATCAACATGAACCGGGTAAAAGGTATTGTTGAGTCGGTACCTAAGTATTTTCCCGGCCTGAAACCTGCTGTGCCTGCCGAAAAAGATATCTGGTTTGGTTTCCGGCCGTCATCTGCTGATGGCTTGCCTTATATCGGCAGGAGCAACAAATTCAGCAACCTTGTTATAGCAACCGGGCACGGCATGATGGGCCTGAGTTTAGGAGCGGCTACAGGGTTATTGGTACAGGAGGTGATTTCAGGCGCAAAAACCACTATTGATATCGAGGCTTTTGCACCGGATAGAAGTTAGCAAAAACTGTAACTGCCGCGAGGTTTTAACTCTGTAACTGTCGCGGGGTTTTAACCCGTGACCACTATGGTTTCAGCTTTCAGCTGAACTTTCAATTACAACGCCTCATCCACCAACTGTTTCAACTCATAGTACCTTTCGTGCCTGCCGTCGTTTTTTATGTAAAAACACATCATAAAAGCCGCATAATGCTTATCGTTATTAACCCAGGGGAAACTGCCAAATAACCCCGGACTACTTACAGCCGGCGTAGGGCTTTGCGGGCCGGATGCTTTCAACACCCACTCGCCAAAACCATAACCGGCATTGCCGGCTTCGTCAGGAGCATAAGCTATTTTTACGTCGTTGGTTATCCGGTCTACCTGCATTTCATTAACACTTTTTTCGGTTAGGATACGTTTGCCGTTAATGGTGCCTTTGTTTAATATCATCGCCAAAAAGTTAAGATAATCATTAGGGGTGCTCCAGGCGCCGCCGGCGGGGAAGGCTACGTGGCCTTTGCCAAAATCGGTATTAACCATGCCACACGGGCCGGTAATGCGTTCGGTAAAAAGAGTTTCAAAACTTTGGCCACTTATTTTTTCCAATACAGCTGCTGCCATTTGCAACCCTACGTTGCTGTACCTGAACAATGTACCCGGCTTGCCCTCAATGGGCATATCGGCAATGTTTTGGATAGATTGCTCCATACTGTGAATATCTTTCATATCCTGCAACGCCTCTTTTATAGGCGGCGCCTGGATGCCGGTAAGGTGCGACAGGCATTGGCTTATGGTAATGGTGCCCTTGCCGGTTTTGGTGAGTACAGGCAGGTATTTACCTACGGTATCGGTTAGTTTCAGCTTACCCTCGTCAACAAAAGTCATCACCAAAGCCGCGCTAAACCATTTACTGCAGCTGGCAACCGGGATTTTGGTGGTTGTGGTAAAAGCATCAAGGTTTGGTGTTTTGCCCATTTTACGGGCAATCATTTTTGTGGCAAATCTTTGCTTCATGGTCATTTCATCCTTGCTGCCGGTGTAAATGATTTTGCCATCTTTATAAAGCATGAGCACCGTACGGCCACCCATTTTTTCGGTATTATCGGCAAGCCATTGGTCAACTTTTTCAAAATGATGCTGGGCTTTTGCTGTAGTTATAGCACAAAACAAAAGAAGCACAGTTATTAACTTTTTCATAATCTCAACATAAATATAAAAAGGCACTGTAACCAGGTGGCTGGTTCAGTGCCTTAAAAGAACTATTGTTTTTCCTTAATCTTTTCCATTAGTTTCGCTTTCATCTCCTCCTCAAAGTCCTTGTATTGTTTAAACTGTGCCGGGGTGAATACGCCTTTTAACTCCTGGTCTTTTGCTTCCTGCAAACTCCTGGCCTGTTTCATTTTGCCAAAGCGGCCATCGTCGCTTTTTATAACTGCCTGCATTTTACGGGCGTAAGTTAAATTAATAGCCTGCACCTTGCTCTCCTGAGCGGCATCCAGTTTCAGTTTGCTCTTCATCATTTCTGTCTGAAACTGGGCCCGTTGTTCAGGGGTAGAGTTTTTAAAATCGGGCATGCCGGTTTGGGCAATTGCCGGTTTGCTCATCAGTATCGTAAAAGTCATTATTGCGGTTATCAGCCAAAGTCTTTTTATCATTTCTTGTTTTTTCATTATTCGTAATTTGGTTAAAAATACATTTTACCACTGAATAGCATAACTGGCCCCGCTATTTAAAAGCAAAGTAGCTTTATTGTCGCCAAGGAAGGTGATGGTACCTGCAAAACTGAAAGATTTACCGGACGACGACGAGCCCGTAAGCTTGACCGCGGCGCTGCCCGATACTATTTTCAAGGTAGTTTTATCAACCAGTATGTTTGACGATGTAATACTTAAATTGCTTGTAAATGTGTATTTACGGACAATTTTTGAGGTTTCGGTGCCGGTATGGGTAAAAGAAGTGCTTAAGGTATAAGTTGATGCAGACGGCTGCAAATTAGTGAGTACAAACCCTCCTGTGCTATTCCCGTTTGACGACATGCGCGTGCCATCAAAAGTGTGCGAACCGGTAAAATTGAAGGTAAGCTGGTTGGGTACAATACCGGTGCAGGTGAGCATGTAATTCCAGCTGAGGTTGTAGCTGTATGATGGTGTTGCACCCGCCGCGCTTGTTTTGGTTAAGGTGGAATCCTTTTTAACGCCACAACTTAGCGCAACCGTTTTATAGATAGTTACCGAGCTGTTTACCTGTAAGGCAAACCCGCCTGTTGTTGGCGTTACAGCATCGGTAGTAAGTTCTGCCGCGTCGGCTTCGGTAACAGTAACGTCGTTGGCTGCAACGCCATCTTTTTTACAGGAGTTTAACCCTAAACCAAGGCTTGATGCCATCAGCAATATCATCATTGTTGTTTTTACGTTTTTCATAATATTAAATTTTAATGTTGTGTATATGTTATCCGGTTTGATGTTTTGTTTGATTAGGGAATTACCTGCTGGTAGCTTTGTTTAGCCAATACAGGCTTCTCTAAAGTGATGGTGCTTGCCCCGCTCTTTATTCCGGAAAGTTTTTTGCTTTTAAACAGATTGGTAAACCCGGTGGCAACCAATACAAACGGGTTGTTGCTCACAAAACCCGTGGTTAGGCCATAGTCTACCTTTTCGGTTTCGGGCTGATAAGTGCCAAATAATTTATCCCAGATGATAAATACCCCGCCAAAATTTTTATCAATATAAATAGGATTGCTGCCATGATGCACCCGGTGCGATGAAGGCGTATTCATTACATGTTCAACAATGCCCAGTTTGCCAACAACTTCGGTGTGTAAAAAGAATTGATAAGCCAGGTTAAGTACATAGGATATTACAATAAAATCTGTTGGCATACCCAGCAGCGCTGCCGGTATAAAAAACAGCGGACTAACAATTGCCGAAAACCAGTTAAGGCGGTAAGCTGCCGTAAGGTTCATGTGCATGGCCGAGTGATGGATAAGATGGAAAGCCCAAAGCGGTTTCCAATAATGCGAGATGCGGTGAAACCAGTAGTAAATAAAATCGGCTGTAAAAAAAGTGAGCAGGAAAACCCAGCCATTCCTGGGTAATGTAAAGGGCGCCAGTTTGGCAAAAAAGCCAAGTACGGCTAACTGGTAGCCGGCGAAGATATATTTGGAGAACTGGAAGCCAACAAAAACATATAGGTTTGCAAAGGTCTCTTTAACGTCATAAGCGTTTTTATCTTTCTTCCAGCTCCAGATAATTTCGGCGGTTACAAGTACGGCCAGGAACAATAATATGTATATGCGGTATGGGCCAATTTGATGCTTCATTTTCTTAGTCGGTTGAATTATTTTGTCGTTTTTGATTGACAATATAAAATTGACCAGAAAATGCTGCTTAAGTTTTATGAAACCCGGCGAAGCTGAAAAACCAGGGGGCGAAGTGACGGTACTCGTTATGGCCGTTTGATAAATCCGAAATCGAACATCCGAAATCAAAAATCTCAGCTATCTACCCATTTTTTAAACTCCGGCACCCTTGCTTTGCTGATGAGGATCTTCTCCGGTGGTTCCGGTTTCATTTTTAACGATAGGCGTCCGTTAAAATAAAAATCAACCTCAGTTAGCGCCTTGCGGTTGATGATGAACTGCCGGTTGGCACGAAAGAACATATCGGGCTCCAGCTGTTGCTCCAATTGCTCCATTGTGAATTCGATGTTGTATTGTTGCCCGTCTGTGGTTTGGGCGTATACTATTTCATGGGCGGTATAAAACCAGGCTATTTTAGCGGTTTCCACCGGGATAAGCTTATTCCGAAAATGAACAAGGAAGGATTTTTTATACGGTTTTGCCAATATTTTTACCTGTTGCAGCAGTTGCTCAAAGGGCTGGTTTGCATCGCTTTGGGGCCCTTGTACTACCAGGCGTTTAAACTTGTTTAACGATAGCTCAATTTCGGCCTCATCAAAAGGTTTAAGAATATAATCAATGCCATTATTTTTAAAGGCCTGTATGGCGTAGTCGTTATAAGCCGTTACAAATATCACGGGTTTCAGGATCTCGGCTTGCTTAAAAATATCAAAGGATACGCCATCGGCCAGGCGGATATCCATAAATACAAGGTCGTAACTATCGGGATTGGCATTAAACCATTCCACCGCGTCTTTTACATCGGGCAGGCAGGTTGTGATATTTATACTGTCATCAACGTTTTGCAGCACATGTGCAAGGTTACGGGCGGTAACCGGTTCGTCTTCAACTATAACAACACGTAGTTTATTCATGTTTCAAAGGGAGCTTAACTGTAAAATAGCTGGTAGTTTTTTCAATGTCTATTTCCCGTTGCATCAATATTTTGTAGCGCTGGTTAAGGTTGGCCAGGCCCGTGCCGGTACCATCTGCATCTGCCGGGTTAAGGTTGTTGCTTACCGATAATTCATCACCACACATTTTAATAGTTACCTGCAATGGCGTTTTAATGGTAGCTGCGTTGTGCTTTGCCGCATTCTCCAACAAAGGCTGTAACGATAAATGTGGCAGTTTATATTGCAGGAAAGCATCGCCCACGTCAATTGTTAACTCAAAGGCATTTTCAAATCGCATTTTTATCAATTGGGCAAATGACTTTACCATCGTTAATTCCTCGTCCAGGGTAACCAGGCTGCTTACAGGCTTAATTAACGCATACCTGAAAACCGACGACAGGTGTTTGATATATTGCTGCGCAAGGGCCGGGTTTTCGCGCACTACGCCGGATAAGCTGCTCAGCGAGTTGAATAAAAAGTGCGGGTTAAGCTGCTCTTTTAATAACTCCAGTTCGGCTGTTGTGTAGGCATTTTTAAGTTGTTCGTTTTCAATGGCCTGTTGTTTGTTTTGGCGCAGCAGCAGTGCTATTTTTATAATAATACCAATTAATAATACTGCTAAAGCATACCGGGTTAAATATCCCAGCCAAAAAGCCCCCCTTATTTGGTTGGGGTTAAAGCTAAATACCCGCTTTTGTACGCCGCCTATCAGCACCATGCCAACAAATCCGATTAAAAAATTTAGCGACAGATAGCGCAGGTATTTGTTGTTATCTCGATACCTGGCCAAGCGACCACGACCTAAATTGAGCGAAAACAGGAGGTAGCAGAAACCCAGCTGCGCCAATAACTGGTAGGCAAATTCTGCAGCGTTAAAGCGCCAGTAATGGGCCACAATGCCATTTTCGCGCAGGGCAAGCAACCTCCCGCTATTAAGCATTACGGCTATCAGCAGCGAACAGTAAAACCATAACTGTTTCCCGGTTTTGTCCATCAGGTAAATCTAATTAAAGATAGGTACAGCTTATAGAAAATTACGGTGAAGCTGAAAATTTGGAGGGCGAGGTCTCACTCAAACAGCCTTGCTTAAACAGCCTCACCTAAATCCTCTCCAAAGGAGAGGACTTTAAAATGCAAGGCTAAATAGTATAGGCTTGGCAGCCATGCAAATCAAGAACCCTCTCCTTTGGAGAGGGCAGGGTGAGGCCTATCTTTTTACAAAAGTCCCCTTAACTTATCGTAGCTTTTTAACATCTTTACGGTACACATATTTCAAGTACAAATGCAGCATTGGTTAGTAAAGTCCGAACCCGTAAAATATAGCTGGGAAAAATTTAATAAAGATGGCCGTACCTTTTGGGATGGCGTACGCAACTACCAGGCACGCAATAATTTAAGATTGATGCAGGAGGGCGACCTTGTGTTGTTTTACCACAGTAACGATGGCAAGGAAGTAGTGGGCATAGCCAAAGTAGTTAAAGAAGCCTACCAGGACCCAACAACCGAAGACCCTAACTGGGTGGTAGTCGATCTATCGCCGGTAGAAACATTGAAGAAGCCGGTAACCTTAGAGACGATAAAAGCCGATGAACAACTAAAGGACGTTGGGCTGGTACGGCAGGGCCGCCTTTCGGTAATGGCATTAAAACGCGAGGAGTTTGACCGTATTTTAGAATTGGGCAGTTAATGGCCAGACCATTTGCAATCAGTCGCTGTATACAAACGGTGTTTCTTACAGCGGTGTTATTTTGCCCCAAAATAACTAAGGCGCAATCGCCATTTGCCGGGTTGGAGAATTTGTTTGCGACACCCGAAAATTACGTAGTAAGGCATATAACAAACGCCCCGGTAATTGATGGCGATATTAATGATGCCGTTTGGCAGCAAGCAAAATGGACAAACGATTTTGTTGATATTGAAGGCGACCTAAAGCCCAAACCGCCTTACAAAACCAAGGTAAAAATGCTTTGGGATAACAGCTATTTATATATAGCCGCCCATATAGAAGAACCACAGGTATGGGCCACTTTAAAAAATCACGATGATATTGTATACCACGATAACGATTTTGAATTATTTATCGACCCATCTACAACAACCCATTCCTATTACGAAATTGAAGTAAACGCACTGAACACCATTTTCGATTTGTTTTTAAATAAGCCTTACCGCAACAGGGGAGAGGGGCTGATCGGTTGGGATGCTAATGGCCTGCGTTCAGCAGTTAAGGTGCAGGGTACACTCAACAATACGTCGGATACAGACGCTGGCTGGACGGTAGAAATGGCTATTCCTTTTAGTGCCATAACCATGGGATTTAAATCGCAAGTTCCTGAAAATGGCACCATTTACCGCATAAATTTTTCGCGGGTGGAGTATGATACCAAAATTGCAGAAGGCCGAAATATAAAAATGAAAGATTCTGCCGGGCGCGATCTCCCGGAACATAACTGGTCCTGGTCGCCGCAGGGCGAGATTGCGATGCACAGTCCCGAGCATTGGGGATATCTTTTGTTCAGCACACATGAGGCAGATGATGTGGCGTTTAACTTGTCCTATGCCGAGCAACAAAAGAAATACCTTTGGCTGGTTTATTATCGTGAAAAACAGTGGTACAGACAACATCATGCATATACCTCGTCGCTTGGCAAATTGGATATCAACAGTAAGTATGATATTGCCGGCATCAGCAATAAATTAAAGCTGCAAAGCACCCAAAGCCAGTTTGAGGCTTTTATTACCAACGCAAAAACAAACATCACCTATACCATAAACCATGAAGGTTTTATAGAGCAATTAAACCCGATACACCATGAATAAGCGCGAATTTTTAAAAGCCGGTTTGTTGGCCGGTGTTGCTGCCCAATTGCCGTTGCTAAGCACCGCTGCCCCGGTAAATACCGCGGCCATGAAAAAAAAGGTAAGGAAAAACTGGATATGGATAAATCCTAACCTGAAGGATACAGATGAGGATTTAAAAACCAATTATACAGCTTATAAAGCCAAAGGGATAACCGGTATTTTTTTTGAGAGCGACAGCGAGCGGCATTTTCGCGCGGCTAAAGCTGCCGGAATTGAGGCCCACCGTTGGATATGGACTTTTAACCGCGCCGAACTGCTCACCGAGCATCCGGAGTGGTACAGCAAAAGCCGCAACGGCGATTCATGTGCCGATAAACCACCCTATGTAACCTATTACCGCTGGCTTTGTCCATCGCGCCCCGAAGTACAGGATTACCTGACTACAACTGTTGATAAGATACTGGCTTTGGATTATGTAGATGGTATCCACCTGGATTATGTGCGCTACTGCGATGTTGTGCTGCCGGTAAACCTTTGGGACCATTACAAAATTGAACAAACCAGGGAATTGCCCGAATATGATTTTTGCTATTGCGAGGTTTGCCAGGGAAAGTTTAAAGAACAATACGGGCAGGATGTAAAAGCAATACAATACCCGGATGCCAGCCTTTCGTGGCGGTTGTTCAGGTATGGTAATATTATCAGGGTGGTCAACAAAATTTCTGAGGTGGCTAAACAACATAAAAAAGCCATAACCGCGGCTGTGTTCCCAACCCCCGAAGTTGCACGCCGAAACGTGAGACAGGACTGGACAAATTTTCACCTGGATGGTGTTTGTCCCATGATTTATCACGGCTTTTATAAAGAGGGTGTAAGCTGGATAGGTGATGCCGTGGCCGAAGGTGTACACTTTTTGGATGGAAAATTCCCGCTGTACGCAGGCTTGTATATATCCGATTTTAAAAATGACGACGAAGTACGAACCGGGATACAATATGCATTAAAGAATGGCGCTGCCGGCATCTCGTTCTTTGGTCATGTCACGCCAACAATTTTGGATATTTTGCACGAGGAAACGGGAAAGCCCTAACTAATCGTCATTGCGAGGTACGAAGCAATCCCCGACTATGCAAGGCCGACTTACAAGTTTGGCGATTGTCCTAAAGAGATTGCGTCGTGCAATGACGGTTCTTTTAATACCGTAAAAACATTAACCATATGAACTACAGAAAATTTAAAAATACTCCCATAGCCGAAGTTGGCCTGGGCACCTGGCAACTGGGCAGTGCAGATTGGGGCAATGTAAATGACGATGATGCATTCGCCATATTAAAGGCATACACCGATGCCGGGGGTAATTTTATTGATACCGCCGATGTTTATGGCATGGGGGTAAGTGAATCCGTTATTGGGAGGTTTTTAAAAACGACAGATAAGGAAGTATTTGTAGCCACCAAATTGGGTCGCCGCGGCGATGCGCCAAACGGGTGGCCGCAAAACTTTACCTACGATATAATGAAACGGAATGTGGAAGACTCGCTGAAGCATTTGGATGTGCCGCAACTATTTTTAGAGCAATTGCATTGCATACCCACCGAAGAAATGAAATCGGGTAAAGTGTTTGATCATTTACGTACCCTGCAGCAGCAAGGTCTTATTAAACACTTTGGTGCCAGTGTAGAAACATCCCAGGAAGCGCTTATCTGCCTGGAGCAGGAAGGCCTGGCATCGTTACAGATCATATTTAACCTATTCAGGCAGCACGTGGCCGACGAGGTTTTTGCTAAAGCAAAGGAAAAAGACGTTGCCATTATTGTAAGGGTTCCCTTAGCCAGTGGACTATTATCCGGTAAATTTAACGAGCAAACCAAATTTGCCGCAAATGACCACCGTAATTATAACGCCAACGGCGAGGCCTTTAATACCGGCGAAACATTCTCGGGTATCGAGTTTAACGAAGGATTGAAGCTATCTCAACAAATAAAACAAATATTACCCGACGACAATATGCCGCAAAGGGCTATCCGCTGGATATTGGATCACCCTGAAGTTACAACGGTTATCCCCGGCGCGTCAAAAGTATCGCAGGTTGATAATAACGTTGAGGCATCTGCTTTGGATCCGCTGCCAGCCAATACTCATCGGCAATTAAGGAGTTTGTATGATGCTGAAATTATTGGAAAAATAAGGGGACATTATTGAGCCCCTCTGAAATCTCCCGGGTTGAGAGCGTTAAATATCGAACACTAAACATCCAATATCAAATAATGAAGGCAAAACTTCGGTGTCGGACATCCAAATTTCATTATTCGATATTACTATCCCTGCGTTTTACTTTACCTAACCGAATAGCATTTTAGATAGACTACTACCCCCTCAGCTTATCCAGCAAGTCGCTTAACTGCGCGGCTTCGTCTGGCGTAAGGTTATCTTCAAGAATTTTGCGCGTTTTAAACTCTTCATCCATTTTGGCAAGGGTTTGAAGGCCAAGGTCGCTTATGCGGATGTCAACAGCCCGGCGGTCTTTATTGTTGGTGCAACGCGAAACCAATTCTTTTTGGATAAGGCGATCAACAATACGGCTGGCGTCAGACATTTTATCAATCATCCTTTCTTTCAATAAATTAATAGTGGCGGGCTTAGGGTACTGCCCCCTTAGTATCCGCAGGATATTAAATTGCTGCTGGGTAAGGTTATACTTATCAAAATGGCAACGGAAAGCATTGTTTAACCAGCCAGAAGTGTAGGCAATGTTGATGACTACCTTGTGGTAATTGTCCTCGAATTTGTTGCTTTGTATCTCGTCGTCTATCCGCATAATAGTTTATAATAACCAAAGTACAAATATGTTTATTTATTTTTAAATTGAGGTAAACTAATCGGGTATTGCCTTTTGCCCCGGCTCGTCCTCAGGGTTAACGTCGTTGCTATTTGTTTGGGTTTTACCATAATCCCATGGGCAGTGCAGGCATTTATTTTTGCAGCAATAACCGCGCGTTAAATGATACTGCTTCGTGAAAACAAAGTTGCCGTCCTGGTTAATGTAATAATCTGTCCCTTCCTGCAACATCAGTTGAGTATTTTTACAAATATCTCATCTTTAAAATAATTCTTCAAATGCCGGCCATCGCCGTGCAGTGTCCATACCTGTTTGGGCTGGGTACGGGTAATGGTTTCCAGGATATCCTTCCAATCCACATGGTCGGATATAAAAAGGGTATCCTGGGTATTTACCTGCAGGTTTTTCCATCCCGATGCAAATAATCGCTTTACGCCTGTGGCCCTTATGTAGCTATCAAACGTAAACGGCGGTACAATGTATACAAATTCATCCTGTACTTTCATTAGCTTGCGGCCATAAACCTGGTATTTGCCAGGGCGGTAACCCATGTTTTCGTAAATAGCATTAATGGGCATGATTTTATGATGCACCAAAATTTTTTTGCGCGGGGCGTGCTCGGTTATCAGGTTAATAAGCCGCTGGCTTTTGCCCAGGCCGTAAGCGCCCAATAAAATATTGATTTTGATATCGTTAATCTTTTTAATCTCCTCAACCGGATCGGGATGTATAACGGCAGGGTCGGCAAAGGTACTTTCAGTTATAAGAACATCGGTTTTAACCCATTCTATGGGTTCGCAGGTGGCATCTGGTTGTAGTTTATAGTCGCCTGTATACAGGTAACGGGTACCCTCGTGCTCCATCAATATTTGTGCCGAACCGAGCATATGACCTGCTGGTATAAAAGTAATTTGCACCTTGCCTATAGTAAAAGGCTGGTTAAAGGGTACAATATGAAAAACTTTGGCGGCAGTGCGCTCATACCTTAATTGCATTACGGTTGCCGTGGCGCGGGTACAATACACATCAGTATTGCCGCTGATGGCATGATCGGCGTGAGCGTGTGTGATAACGGCGTTTTTAGCAGGTAGTTTAGGGTCGAGGTAAAAATCGCCATACTTGCAGTAAAGGCCTTTGTCATCTATAAGTACAAAATCGTCGAGTATCATTTTCAGGAGCTACAAGCTTAAGGCGTACAGCTAAAAGCTAATGTTTAATTCATTATAAGTTATGTGCAATTGCCAAATATTTCTGGTGCAGGGCAAGCACCTGCGGAATTACCAGTTGGCTGTCATCGTTTATGATAACGTCATCTGCCAGTTTTTTCTTTTCCTCCTCGGGCATCTGGCGGCTTTCGCGTTTTTTAACTTCATCAATGCTAATGCCGTCGCGTTGCATTACGCGGGCTATGCGTTTATCCAATGGGGCGGTTACAATGATGGAACGATCGCAGGTTTTGTATGAGCCGCTTTCGAACAATATAGCCGCCTCGCGAATAATGTAAGGGGCATCCTTTGCTTTTGCCTCAAGTGCTTCAAAAGCCCTGAAAACGGCCGGATGTACCAATGAGTTAAGTTTCTCTAACTCCGCCGGATTATTAAAAACAATAGCGGCAATATATTTGCGGTTTAATGAGCCATCTGCAAAATAAGATTCGGCACCAAAGGTTTGCTTAATGGCGTCAATCAGTATAACGTCGATAACCATAACTTTTTTGGCTTCGTCATCTGCATAAAAAACCGGTACACCCAATAGCTCAAATACTTTAGCTACAGTGGTTTTACCGCTGCCTATATTGCCTGTTAAACCAATTTTAAGCATGGTGTTTTCACGTTGTTATGGCTCTTAAAACAATCAGGTCGAAATACATTAACCGCGTTTTCAACTGTTGATCTTGCGCTATTTTCAAATATTCTTTTTCCTGATCTTCTGTACTGAAGATTGTTTCGAATCCGTTTTTTGTGTAATAATGTAATGGGATAGGCTCGTTATATGAATCGACAACAATGTATCTGCATCCTGTTTTATTTTCCGGATCTATAAACCAGGATTTAATAAACTGCATCAACTCACGACTTACCGTTGTTCCCTTGTAATTAACATTAACGCCAAGTCGACCTATTAAAACAGCCGGATAATTTCTAAGTGCTTTTTCTCGTGGTACTAATTTCGTTACTTTTTTTCTCCTTGAGCCGGGCAAGTCACTTGCTTTTACACTATCATTGGAGATAGTAAAGGCACATACTATTATTGTGGGATCGCTATCTAAAGTGAAACAATGGGTTTTTCCCAATAGTTCTTCATGGAATTTAAAAGCGTCATCTTTAAAAAACGAATTTAAATCTTTATGCCCGCAATTAAACGGGCTACAGCCTTCTAAAAGAGATGGAGTATATTCTTTAAAAGAACACTTTTCAAAAAGGAAGTTTTCTTCGAAGTTGAGCAATTTATTTCTTCGCTTTACTTAGAATTTTATGCGCGATCAAAACCTCCTTAGAGAAATCGACAGTTGATTTTTTATCTAAGTTAGCATCCGCTTTGTTTATAAAAGCTTTAGCAACATCCCCTTTGAGGACAGGAACCGATTTGATTGCTATTGCCATATTTTTATTGTTTTGTAATATACAAAGATAACACTTTTATAAAAAGATCGGGGTTGAAATTTATCAACCAGTCTGTCAATCTTATTTTTTGATAATAAAATCAATATTTGCGGGGCTTACCTTCACTATTTTACAAAAAGGAGGGAAGCGTGTTAGCTGGACTGGCAGGGTAGAGTAGCCATGATCACGCCACAGGTCAAGATCGGCGGTGGCCTCAAAAAGGTCATCGCTCATATCCTTATAACGGTTTAACGACGTGGTGAATGTCACCTTTACCTTTTGCGGAAACACCTTAACGTTATCGTAATTATGGTTGTTGATGAGCTTAACCGGGATATCCAGCGTTTTCTCGGTAAACTCATCCACAGGGATATTCACCAGTACGCTTTTTGGGTAAACGGTTAAATTACCTTCGGTTACCGGTTGCAAATTTATCCGCGTGGCAATGCTTTCATTTACACTGGTTGCTTTTATCGAATCGGTTTTCCATTCGTCTATCTTTTGCAACCTGTCGGCAGGGCCGCTTACGGTTACATAGGCGGGCTTGATTGATACGTTGCCCGATATGGCAAACTGTTTTTGATAATCAATACCCAATAAGGCCCTTACAGGTACTTTTTTGGTAAGCCGGTTGGTGAAATCAAAATATAGGGTATCGGGGTCAATAGCAGTGATTTGCTGGTTGGCATCTCGTTTGGCATTAATAAGCTTAAGCTGCGAGCTAAGCACTACGTAATTGCGGCTTTCCAGGGGGGTTAAATCAACCGTGATGGGCTTACTATCGGGCTTCATTTTCGAAAAAAGCATTTGCCAGCCAGTACCTTGTATAGTAATTTTTATGGTATCTGCCTGCAGGGGGTGGAAAGCCTTTTTTTGCGGTGAGTTTTTGTATACCAGCGCCTCGTTAATAATAAAGGGCAGCGGGCTCGATAGCGTAGTAAAAATCCAGGCAACAATGGCAAGGCCAAGACAGGTAATAAATACCGATAACCGCCGCCGTTCTGTTGTGGATAGTTTTACTATTGCCATATTATTGAGGTTGTTATTGAGGTTAAAGGGTAAAGGCGAAAGGTTAAAGGTAAATGTTCACAGGTTGAACTGCTAACTACCGATCTCCTCTCGCCTTATTATTTAGATTAAGGACAAGACACCTTTATCCTTTCGCCTTTTACCGTTATCCTTTTACCTTTATCCTTTCACCTACTTAACTACAGCCGGTGTATTCAATGCTTTTGATGCATCTAATGATATAGCCGATTTATCGAAACGGATTTTTCCGTTTTCAACTTCAACTAAAAAAGTAGCGTCGTTAAGGTCGATAATGCGGCCATGTATGCCTGCGGTAGTTACCACTTTGTCGCCTTTTTTAAGTTCATCTACGTATTTCTTTTGGTCTTTTTGTTTTTTAACCTGTGGGCGTATCATAAAAAAGTAAAATACTACAATAATTAATACCATAGGTATTAATGTGCTGTAGCTACCAAAAGCACCGCCTGCAGCGGCCTGTAAAAAAATTGTTGCTATCATTGTTTAAATTAATTGAAATTATTTGGTTAAAACCTCGCCGATTAGATGCACCATAGTTTGGGCCGGTACGGTATTGGCTGTAACTGTAATTTGTTTATCCTGTAAACCGTTTTTGCCCGCGCTGTTAAAGGTGACTTTTATGATGCCGCTTTCGCCCGGTTTAACAGGAGCCTTAGGCCACTCCGGAATAGTACAGCCGCAGGTAGCATGTGCTTCGCTGATGATGAGGGGCGATTTGCCGGTATTGGTGAATTTAAAATCGTAGTTTACTTTATCGCCGGTTTTTATCTTGCCAAAATCATGGCTTTCTTTTTCAAACTTCATTACCGGCGCGTTAGCCGCGTTGGCAGTTGTTGTAGCCGTACTATCGGTTGCAGCCGCAGTACTGCCGGTTTTTGATTGGTTACAGGCCGATAATAGTAAGCCTGCTGCTACTAAGCTTAAAAACAGTTTCTTCATTTTATATAGTCGGTTTTTATTTTAAATCTATTTTAAATCGATTGTTAAATTTTGCAACTTAAAACTCAATACTTATAACTCAAAACTATTCAATCAATCCTCTGCCAATTTTTTTGATCTTGCTTTCGGCCTTAAGGTCTATCAAAATCTTGTCTAAGATACCGTTTATAAATGAATTACTCTTAGGCGTGCTAAACTCCTTTGAAATTTCCAGGTACTCGTTAATAGTAACTTTTACCGGGATCGAGGTAAAGTTTACAAACTCCGTAATGGCCATTTTCATCAGCAGGGTATCCATCATCGCAATGCGGTCGGGCTCCCAGTTGGTGGTTTTGGCGGCTATCAATTCCTGGTAAGGTTTATCAAAACGGATGCTTTTTGCAAAAAGATCAACTACAAATTCACGGTCTTCGGCCCAGTTACCGGTTATCTCGGCAAGCTGATTTTGTTTAAAATCTTCGCTGCTGAAATTTTTGAATGTTTTGGCAATCAAAGCTTGCAAAACATCCCTGTCTACCGGCCAAAAAATGAATTTATCCTCAAAAACCTGCTCGGCCAATGATGATTTTAAAATCACTTTTTTGAAAATAAATTTAATGATGTCCTTATCCGTTTGGATGGTGTCGTCGGTTTTGGCCAGGTATTCGGCATACTCGGGCGATTTTTTTAGGGTTGTAAACAGGGTTTTAGCCAGTTCGGGTTCAAAACCCCAGTCAACCTTGTATTTTTTTGAGGCGATAAGATAATCACGGTTATCATTCAGGGAGAGGATAAACCTGTTGGTGACTATTTTAATATTAGCATTAAGGTCTTCGGCGGTGGGTAAATGCTTGTTGGCGCGCTCCTCTTTATCATTAGCGGCATAGTTTGCCACCTCTGAAATGAGTGATAACATCCAGATATACATTTCAAAAACTTCATCTATACTTCCCAGCATGTTTTTTTCATACTGTTTAATGTCGGTGGTGTCCGATTGGTGGAACGCATATAATGCCTGTAGTACTTTTACCCGTAGGTGCCTTCTGTTTAACATGTGTAAGAACGATTTGGCCGGCCAGCTGGCCAGCGGTTTAAACTATAATTAATATGACGATTTTACTTTTTTAATATCCGTAATTCTTTTCTCTGCTATTTTATTTGCCGCTACAACGGTAGAAATGTTTTCCAGTTTCGATAGCTTTAAAATATTGCGTGTTACCTCGTAAATATTCTCGGTAAGCTGCAAAGTGCGTTTTTTACTGAATCCCATTAATTCCGAATAGCAATTAATAATGCCGCCGGCATTAATAACGTAGTCGGGCGCAAATAGTATATTTTTGTTCAACAACATTTCGCCATGAACAGCCTCATCCAACAACTGGTTATTGGCCGATCCGGCTATGATGCTGCATTTTAACTTGTTTATGGTTTGGGTGTTTACTGTACCACCCAGCGCGCAAGGTGCATAAATATCGGCGTCGATATCAAAAATGCTGTTGTTTGATACAGCTTCGGCACCATATTTTTTGGCAATTTGCCCAACCCGCTCTTCCTGGATATCGCTGATGTATACTTTTACTTTTTCATCGCGCAGCAGGCGTACCAGGTGCTCGCCAACGTGGCCCACACCCTGTACAATTACAGCTTTGCCGGCCAGGGTATCGGTGCCAAACTGTTCTTTAACACAAGCTTTTATCCCCATAAAAACACCTTGTGCCGCCACAGGCGAAGGATCGCCGCTGCCGCCAAGCGTTTCGGGAATACCGGTAACATGCTGGGTTTCCATGCGGATGTATTCCATATCGCGTGGATTGGTGCCTACATCTTCGGAGGTGATGAACTCGCCATTAAGATTTTTAATAAAGCGGCCAAATTTGCGCATCATCGCCTCGGTTTTATCCCGGCGCGAATCGCCAATGATTACCGAATAACCGCCGCCCATATTAAGCCCCGCGATGGCACATTTATAAGTCATGCTTTTGGCCAGGCGTAACACATCATTTAACGCATCGCCTTCGGTTTTATAACTCCACATGCGGGTGCTGCCAAAAGCAGGCCCAAGGGTGGTGTCATGAATAGCGATGATAGCTTTCAGATTGGTATCCGGATCGCTGCAAAACACCACTTTTTTATGCCCGAAAATTTCGAGTTGGCTGAAAATGGATTGTTGTGATTGTTGATCGGGCATTAGTTATACTACGGTAAATGTTTTAAGGCGGCACAAAAGTAGATGTTTTTTTGGTTACAGCAAAGTTTATTAAAGGCTAATGTAGTTAGTTCATAGGCATAAGTTAAATAAAGGCAGGTAGTTTGCTTGAGACGAAATATTATTTTGCCAAAATTAGGCATGTATGTACAGGGGTGAGCTGAATTTCTTAGGCCAATGGCAAGAGAGTCCCTACTGCCGCGCATTACCAGCATGTCGCAAAGCATGTCGCAATTGCACCCCGAAATTGTCTGCAACAACCCATCTTAAAAAGGATATTTAGTTATAGGTTTGTATAACGATGATAATTGCTTTACGTTATCGTTGTGGGCCATTGGGTGATTGGGATGTCTTAAAAACCTGGATTGATATGTTACTTCGAAACAAAAATGCCATTATATACGGCGCGGGCGGTTCGCTGGGCGGCGCGGTTGCAAAAGCACTGGCCGCGGCTGGGGCAAAAGTATTTTTAACAGGCCGCACGCTGCCCCCCTTGCAAATAGTTGCCGGGGAAATTAATGCCCTTAGCGGGCTTGCCGAAGTTGCACAGGTTGATGCATTTGACGCTGACGCCATTAACCAACATCTAGCTGCAGTTTTGCAAATCGCGGGCTCGCTGGATATTTCGTTTAACGCTGTTGGGGTTGATGCTAAACAGGGCGTTCCGCTGGTTGATTTATCAGCAGATGATTTTGTGGAGCCGGTATCGGCCACGCTGCGAACCCGGTTTTTAACCGCGACAGCGGCGGGTAGGGTGATGGCCGAACAGGGTTCGGGCGTTATCCTGTTCCTTACTGCAACGCCCGGTGGTATCGGTTATCCCTATACCGGTGGCTTTGCCGCCGCCTGCTGCGCGGTTGAGAGTTTTAGCAGTAACCTGGCATCCGAAGTCGGTCTATATGGCGTGCGTGTGGTAAATATCCGTTCGGGCGGTTCGCCAGACTCCAGGGTATTTGCGGATGCCATTAAAGATCGCCCCGAAGTAATGGCTACGGTATTGAAACAGATGAAGGCTGATACGATGCTGAAAAAACTACCCCTCATGGCTGATATTGCCAATACCGCCGTGTTCCTGGCGTCAGATTTGGCAGCCAACATAACAGGCGTAACAATTGATGTAACGGGTGGCACTACCGCAGCCCTAAACTACCGGTCGAATCCGGAAATCCGAAAGGTAGCACGTCCTAAATTCGACAAAGACTGATAATCCAAAAGTTCGCCAATTGATTATGTAAAAAGTATTCAAAAAATGAAAGTAGTACGCGTACAATACACCACCCGGCCAGAGTTTGCAGCCATAAACCAGGCCAATATAGCAGGCGTTGTTGCCGAACTGAAGCAGTTAAACCATCCGGGAATCAAATACACCTGCTGGCTGCTGCCTGATGGCAAAACCTTTATGCATTTTGATCAGCTGGAAAACGAAGAAGCTCACCAGGTACTACAATCATTGGCCTCATTCAAGAAATTTGCCGATGAACTTTGGGCAAGTGGGCTTGAGGCAGAGCCGGTATTGGAGTTGTTGAACCTGGTGGCATCAACAGAGACTTATTTTGAGTGATCGATGCTAATTGCCTTCAGTCTCCCGGTAATATCTTTGGGCTACAACGTGCCAGGTATCTTTTGATTTCTTTAAAAAGTAATCATTGGTATACATGCAATGGCCGCAATAAGTTGTTACACATATAAATACTGTTTTGCCATCTTTTGAATATAAGGGTATGGTAAATTTATATTCCATATTAATGTCGTCTTCAAAGCCCGTTGCAGGTGTTGTTTTAGGGAGGTTCAATTGCTTTTGAAATGTATTTGATATAGAGACGGACTTTTGCCCATTATTTTGATTGAATAAATAAGCGCTGTCTGACTTTTTGAAGTATTTATCCTCCGTTAGATGCGAAAAAAATACAAAGCTTGGATATCTGTCATTTGGATTATGATTGCTGACATATATTCTATTTAACGAACCAATGATAATAGTACCAGGGGCGTGTTTTTCGTCGCCTTTTTTTACAGGAAGCCCTCTTTCTGTAATAACAGCATTAACTATTTTATCGGTTTCGGTAAAGCCTGCATACTTATCTACGGGCTTATGCGCATGATTACATGCTGATGAAAACACAAATAAGGTGAATACGACAACAGTTGTAATAGGTTTAGTTAAGTTCATTGGCGAAGCTTATCAAATAATGCAGATGTTTATTTTTATTAATGCGCCGAAAAAACCTGTGTCCAATACTTCCCGCTGGTGGCTACACCCATTTGGGTAAAATCGCCATTCATAATGTTTTGGCAGTGGCCGGGGCTTTTAATCCAGCCAACCATTACATCAGTTTCGTTGGCATAACCTTCGGCAATATTTTCGCCGTAGGTAACGTAAATATAATTTAGGCTCATCAGCCTGTCGCCGGTGTTGGTGCCATCGCTGCCGGTATGGCTAAAGAATTGTTTCTCGTCCATATCATTACTGTGCCTTTGAGCGGCTACCTGTAGGGTATCGTTCCAAACAACGGGATTAACCGGTGGATAATAAACAGTACCACAAGTACAGCCCGTTGACCGGTAATTGTTCACCAAATCCAATAATTTACCTTTCGACGGATTATCGGGTGCCAGCACGGCCTTTCGGCAGGCGGTTCCCTGTATAATCACGCATACAAGGGGGAGTATCAGTTTCTTAACAATATTCAGCATGCCTGGTTTTACCGGTAATAAGCCCCCAATTTAATTTAAAATATGTTAATAACAACGGTTCCGGGAGTTATTGCGTCAGTATCTCCTGGCCCTTTCTCCTTTTAAAATAAACGAAGCGGGTACGACCCAAAACCATTGGCATGAAATTTAGACTATTATTAAATATAACCAATGCCATGAGCAAGAATATACTAATTGTCGACGATGACTCCGAAATGGTTGAACTCATTTGCCTTATACTGATAGAAGAAGGCTACAATGTTTGGACGCTTACCAGCGGCGAAATGATTGAAAAAACGATGGATACCTTTAAACCCGACCTGATCCTGATGGATGTAATGCTGGCCGGCCTGGATGGGCGCGAACTGTGCAAAAGCCTAAAGGAAAGTGCCGAAACCAATCATATCCCGATAATCCTGATCTCTGGCTCACACGAATTGCGTTTGGATGGCTATGATAATGGTGCCCCTGATGATTTTATCCCGAAACCTTTTGATATCGATTCGTTGCTGCAAAAAGTAAGTAATCAATTGGCCGCCTAAGGCGTTTAGTTTTTACCCTACTGGCAAATATACCCGGCCTGATTATTAAATTTGTGGACTAAAAAATGGTCAGCAAAATTGGTTTTGGCGGAAGTTGCCACTGGTGCACCGAAGCTATTTTTTTATCGTTGAAAGGAGTGGCAGCTGTTCAGCAAGGATGGATAGCTTCTGATGGCCAAAATTCCACTTTTAGCGAAGCCGTTATTGTTGAATTTGACGCGAAAGCGATATCATTGCATACGCTTATTGCCGTGCATTTATATACCCACAGCTGTACAGTAAGCCATAGCATGCGGGATAAATACCGGTCGGCTATTTATACTTTTAATGACAGGCGGGCAACGGCTGCTCAAAACGCCATTGACGCCCTGCAGCCGGAGTTTGAAAATGTTATCATCACCAAAGTTATACCATTCAAACTATTCCGGCTCAATAGCGATAATTACCTGAATTACTACTACAGTAACCCCGAGAAGCCTTTTTGCCAAAATATAGTGAACCCTAAATTGAGGGTATTACTGGCACGTTTTGCGAATGTGGTAGATGCCGGCAAACTAATTCACCTTTAAAGCCAATCTGACAACTAAGTATATTCAGATTTCAGTCTTGATACCTGATACTCGCCACTTGATACTCCTCCCCAAAATTGGCACATTTGTTAAAATTGAATTGTCATGAGTTTTAGTCTCGAATCGCCGCGCCTTATCATCCGGCCTTTTATTGCTGCCGACGAAGCACCTTACATTAACATACATATGGATCCGGTGGTGAACGTGTATTTACCCGTGCGCACGGCCGAACAATATAGCGAGCTGTTACAGCAAAGCATGGCACAGCCCAGTGCCGCCCTTAACCGCTGGGCCATCGTTGAGCGGGAGACCGGTAATTTTATGGGTAGCTGCCTGCTGCGCGAATTTAACGCAGGCGATAATACCGTGATTGAACTGGGCTACAGCCTGGCTACGCAGTATTGGGGCAAAGGCTATGCTACCGAAATGGCAAAACTGGTTGTTGATTATGCTTTTACTATCCCCCAAACCCAAAAAGTAGTGGCCGTTACCGACCAGGAAAATAAAGGTTCGCAAATGGTGCTGCTCAAAAGCGGCTTTAGCGACCAGGGGCTGGTTGACAGGTATGAAGGATTGATCCTGTCGTACTTCGAATATCCGAAGAGGTAGCTTTTTGCCGAAAGTCTTAAGTGCCAAGTCAAAGAGGGGAAATTTAAACTTTTGACTTAAGGCTTAGTACTATCGACTTAACTCAACTGTTCCAGCGGTAACTCGGTTACCGTTGTAGCCCGGCCATAAAATCCTTTAAGCAACTTTGTTACCTGTCTTTTCAGCTGCACGCCCTGTTTTTTCAGCGACACTACTGCAGGTTCGCCCTGTGTGGCTTCCGCGGCAAAAAGTTCGATAGTAACGTTGTTATCGTGCCAGTTGCCAACCGCGTTTTGCACCTGTTCCAGGTAATCCTCATTAAACGGCCTGTCAAGATTAGGTTTTACAAGGTTATAGTTATAGATCAGCATTTTAATTTGTTTACGGCAGGTGTGCAAATCTTCAGCGAAACCATGCGTTAGCAAACCGACGGCAATGTTTTCCAGCTGTTGCTGGTAATATAAACCGATGTGCAGGTTTTTTAATTTGGGGATACGCTTTTTTACCCTACGCCGTACTTTGCGCAAAGTAGCCAGGTAATGTGGTCCTTGTGCTTTAAACTGTTCCGTCAAAGTATTCATCAACTGTTCCTGGGCATGTATAAAATCCATCTGCATGGTTTGTTGGCTATTGCCTAACTGAATATTAATGTAAGCGTTGCGCAACTCACCGGCCTGTTTAAAAATTTGGCGTACGGGTTTAATTAATTTGGTTGTGGTGTGGCCCTGTTTAATACTTTCGGTCAACGTAAAAAACGCCCTTAGTTTTTTTACACCAGTGCGAAAATGATGCAGGTTTTCCTGGTTGCCGGTTTTTATAAAGTCTTTTAAATGATGAGTCATGGAGCGCCATTCCCGCTCCATATATTTCTTTTCGTCCTTTTTCTTCATGTGGTAAAACCAGTTTAAAACAATGTCCAATAACAGGATAACCTTATTTGACGCAGGGATGTTTCAACCACCCGGATTTGATTGCAATATGAAAAGCTTTTTTTCAAACCTTTTAAGCCCCAAACTGTCTTTTAAATACAACTACTATTAAAATGAAAGCTTTTGAAATACGCGTTGGACAGGGTCAGCGGCCAGGGCTGACGCATAAGAAACGTTAAAAACGGGAGGTGTTGCCAACAAAATGTTGATAAAGAGGTGATAAGTTTAAGGGTTGCGGTTGTCAAAAAGGCTTTCAAGTTTTTTTCTTTGTAAAAAAGAATATGCCCACATCCCTTCACGATCATTTCAGATGGATACCCGATCCACGCACGGGCAATAATAAGAAGCATAATTTACTGGAAGTAATCATTTTATCGGTCTTGGCAGTGTTATGTGGTGCT
>NZ_JBFUIJ010000024.1:0-99536 GCF_056401935.1 Mucilaginibacter sp. P4_D1 | reverse complement strand
GGGATTAGCTCCTCCAGGGTTGGCGGAATAGCTAATATTTGCTGCTGATCATAGTGTTTGAAAACAGGTTGTCTGATTGCCATATCTCATATATCTATACTTTAAATATATGAAAATCAGATTGTTAAAACAAATAAAACCATAGATAACTAATTGATTTTATAGCAATAAACCATTAATAATAAAAAAGAGGCTGATCATGATTTATGATACAGCCTCTTTTGATTTTCAAACATGTCACGGGTCTCTCATAATCTGCACATCTGAAATCTGCACATTTGAAATCTGCACATCTGAAATCTATTTTCCCCTTCCTGTCAGGCTTTTAATCAGTTCTGTTTCTTCAGTTTTATATGGCGTGCCATCTTTGTGAAAAATATCGTGGAACCATAGTTTTGGTTCGGCGCCATCGGGCATTGGGGTATCCCAGGCGTAAATGGTATTGGTTTTGCCGGTTACAAAGCCCCAGTTTATGGCACCTACGTTTTCTTTTTTCAGCATAGGCAATACGGTTGCAAATGTACTGTTACGCGGGCGGGCCATGTATTCAGTGCAAATTAAGGGACGGCCAATCATTTTTAGGAATTGTACTGTTTTCAGGTGATCATCAACCGGCGAATAATCGTGATAAGTAGTTACATCCGAATTGGCTACCTGGAACTTGTTTAAATCCTCTAATCCCCATGACCATACACCTGCACTTATCGGCTGATTTGGGTTTACCTGCCGGGCCCATTTAAATATGTTTTTAAGCAGTGGTAAACTTTTGTTCCCTTTACCGGAGTTGCCTGGCTCGTTATATAAATCCCAAAGCAATATGCGCTTATCTGCCTTAAAAGTGGTTAATACGTCCTTTACGTATTTTTCCAATACAGGCGAATTGGCCATCTCTTCGGACGCCGGCTGGCCGGGGTCCTGCGCCCAGCCCGAATTGTGGATACCAGGTTTTGGCTCGGGCTGTTTACCTGTTTTTGGTACTTTGTTCCAGCAATCGTCAAAAAACACAAACATGGTTTTAATGCCGTGTTTGCTGGATATGGCCAGGTATTCGTCCACTCGTTTTTTAAAGCCGGCCGGGTCTTGCTGCCAGGCCAGGTGGTGTAAAAATACCCGCATTACATTCATGCCAATGCCCTGCGCATATCCCAGTTCCTTATCAATAGTCTTCGGGTCGAAGGTATCGGCCTGCCACATTTCCAATTGGTTAATGGCGCTGCTGGTTATAAAATCGCTGCCTACAAGCCATTGGTTTTTGGCGTACCAGGCGCTGGCTTTTTGCGGGCTCCAAACGGGTGCTGTTGCTTTTTGCTGGGCCGATAGCTTCATGCTCAATGGCATTATTAAAGCGATGGCCAATAATTTTAGTTTAGTTTGCATGTATAAGTGTTTAATAGTTTAATTCAATTTTTTATTTGCCAAATGTCCTTTTATCATCCAGATGGCGTTGCTGCCATAAGCATCTGTTGATGTTAAGGCGATAATTGTATCGTCGCTAAGCACGCACAGCGAGTTCCACAAGCCGTGCTTGTTTAAAGGTACATTAAATGGCGTGCTTACATTTTTAAAGTTTTTTGCATTCTCATCGCCAACGGCCACCTGCATACAGGCCAAATTGCCGTTGTTATCCCGGTTTTGGGTGCTTTGGTACGATAAAATTGTTTGCCCGCCGTGTAACTGACGCAAATAAGGTGCGCCGGCATAAAACGTTTCGGGCAACCTGGGTGTAATGGCATAAGTGCGTTCGGTATCGCCTGGCCTAACAGTTTTTTGCCAGTTTTGCGCAATGCTGTTGCGAATGATTGAGGGTTTAAACTGGCCGCCGCCGTTATCTTCAATGGAGAACACGATCTCACTTGTTGCCTTTAACAAAACAGGTACAGGCATCCCGTCGCGATGGCCGGGTGTAAATGCTACAATTTCGGGTTTCTTTGTCCAGCTGAGGCCGCCATCGTACGATCTGAAGAGCGAAATATTTTGCTCATTCGATTGCGTAAAGATGCCCTCGTCAGAATAAAATAACTGAATTTCGCCCGAAGGCAACTGCAATTGCGATGGCTCCCAGCAACCATCCTCAAACCGGTAGCCGGCCTGGTATATCAAGCGCTCATCTGTCCAGGTTTTACCTTCATCGTAGCTTTTTTTGGTGATGATGGCAAAGTGTTTGGTTGTATCTGCCACGCCATTTACTTTGTGTGGCCGGGGATTGTAGGATACCAGCAGCGAGTGGTCTTTCAGCTCTACAATATCAGGGACGGCCATATTAACACCAGGAACCGATGAAGCCACTTTTACCGGGGCAAGCCAGGTTTCGCCAAGGTTGGTACTTACTGTACTTTGTATCCCTCCGTCGCCTTCGTAAACGCAAAGCAGGTGGCTGTTGCTCAGTTGTATGGCACGGGCATAGTTGCCACCGCTGGGAGATACTTGTTTTAGCGTCGACTGCTCCCACGCGATATCCACCTGATCACTTGCTTTCACAGGCATTTTATCTTGTCCGCAGGCCATGAGCGGAATTAACATACCAGCAAGCCATATCTTGGTTATCCCCATCTTCATCATGCATCAGTTTACTATATCGGCCAGCCAAAAGTTAAAGGGTTTGTCCCTGTCGCACACCAAAGTGCTGCCATCAAATTCAAGTTCGGCAGCATGTATAGATGTGCGCTTCGTTGAATAAGAATATGCTCCGTCTTTATCCAGCCCCCCATCATCGCCATGTGTTTTGCGGCCTGGGTGGGTAAAATAAATAATATAAGCATGATCGCCGCTCACCACTACATCGGCATGTGCGCCGGTTGGCGTATCCTCGTTACGGTGGCCGGGTTTATCTAATATAAGGCCCTGGTGTTCCCAGGTTTGCGCATCTTTTGAACGGTAAACGCGCTGGCCCTGCCATTCGTCGGTTATCAACCAGTAATAGTTTTTAAACCAGAATATCTTGGGGCCTTCGTGGGCACGCCCGCCTATGGCAGGTTTATCATCAACCTTCCAATTCACCAGGTCGGTGCTTTGGGCAGTCATGGTTATGCTGTTCAGCTTTTGATCTTTATACCACATGTGCCATTTTCCGTCGGGCAGTTTTATCAGTGTTGGGTCGATGATATTATGATCTGGCAGATGAAGCGGGCCTTCATATTTCCAGTCCCACAGGTTTTTACTGGTATAATGTACCAGGTGCGAATCGCCGCCCCATTGGCAGTAAACACCTTTGATATAAACTACAAACATATGGTAAACGCCGTTTTGATAAACAACATCCGGGGCCCAGAAAGTATTCTGCCCCTGTCCGTGTTCCAAATTTAGTGCTCCCTTATATACCCAGCTATGCCCATGATCTTTTGACACCGCAACGCCTATGGCAGTGCCATAACAATAGGCCACACCCGGCGATTGTACATTAGCCCGGCGCTGGGTATACAGCATCGTCCACTCCTTTTCGGCGCGGTTAAAAACCAATACCGGGTCGGCAGCGCCATCATAAATGGGGTCGCGATACAGTGGCGATGGTGGTTGCTGCGTGATAGCCCCTTCCTTGGGCTGAGCCACAACGGTTAAACACATCGTGACCAACGCGGTGAATGCTGTTATAAATTTAAGGCCTTTCATTAGCTGTTATACTTACTCTGCTACCGGGAACGACGAAATTCTTAACCTTGCGCCGCCCATGGGCACTAATGTTAAATTGACTGTCGGCTGGCCTGTTTTAACCGGGCTTTGAGGCAGCACACCACAAAGGCCATATTGATCAATTGCCCAGCCGGGAATTTGTTTACCTTTTGTTTTTAACTCAATAGGCGCGTTGGCATTTGTAAATGGATTATTATCCTTTGGCCATGCACGATGAATAACTTCAATTGATTTCTCCGGATGTTCCTGGTCAATTACCAAACCATAATTCCAAGCAGATGCGGCGTGAATTTCATATGAAGGCCATTTTTGAGGATCGGCCGTAGGCTGCCAGTGCGAATCGCCCTGAGTTGTGGTACGGCTATCTTCCTTAGTGTATTGCTCATCAATTTTAAGCGAGTAAGTAAGCGGCCCGTAATTTACACTCACGCTGCTTTTGTTTTGCTCCCACTGGCGTACTTTTAATTGCATAGGTAAATGCAGGGTTATTTTATCGCCGTTTTTCCAGGCCTTGGCTATTTTAATATAGTCGCCGTTGGCCGAACTTAATTTTACCGGGATACCGTTTACCTTTACCGAGGCAGCTTTACACCACTCCGGTATCCGCAGGTAAAGCGGGAAAGCAACCGTTTTTGCCGCATTTACCGTAAAGCTCACCTCATCTTCAAAGGGATATTTACTGGTCTCCACAATATTTACATTTACGCCTTTGCCAACTTTTGCCGATACCTGGCCTTGTGTATACAATTGTGCTGCAATACCATTATCGGGCGTAGCCATCCAGCTATTTTCGGCATAGTATACCCAGCCTGCTGCGTGGTTGTGCTGGCAACAGCGGCTGCTAAAAGGATTCATCATTAAAAACGGACCTTCATTGGCAATACCGGGGCTGTGGTTTTTGCCATCGCTAAGCACCATGTTTGGTGCAGTTAAATACCTCAACGAACGATAATCGGGCATAAAGGCTGCCGAAAATGTGTTGAATGCTACATCCTCGCAGTTGGATGCCCAAAAGGTATCGCCGGTTGATCCTAACAGCATTTGATCTGATGTCATTTGCTCAACCATGCCACAGGTTTCTACGGCCTGGCGTGGGTCGTCATAACCTTTGCGGGCATTTTCATCGGCACCAAACATGCCGCCGGGCACCTGGCCATATATTTTACGGATGAGGCTAAAATCGTTATAAGTAGCAGCCAGATCCTTTGAATCATGGCTCTGCAGGTAAAAAGTTGCGGGTTCGCGAAAGCATTGGGCTACGTTTACATTATGCCAGTTGGGCAGGTTATTGGCCTGGCGCCAGTTAGCGGTATTTTTATCCAGCTTGGCAGCCAGATCCAGCAGGAATTTATCGCCGGTGCGGTTGTACAACCAATAAACACTCAGCATATTATCGCCGCCACGGCTGTTTTCCCAATAGTCTTCTAAAAACTGGTCATCCGGTACCGATAACTCGTACTTAAAATATTTGGTCATGAAGGGGATAACCCGCGGATCTTTCGAGTATTCGTAATACGATTGCAGGCACCAAAGCATAGGCATGTTTGTCCACAGGTCGCGGTTGCCTTTACTGGTGCGGGCCGGACCAAAATCACCATCATCGCGCTGGTTATTCAATACCGCATCAATCCAGAATTTGGCTTCCTTAATAATTTTTTGATCGCCCAGCATATAGCCGATGTTGGCGTAGCCTTTTAACCAGTAAGGTAATTCTTCCCAGCCATATTCGCCTTTACCCTCTTTATTTAGCCAGGCATTGTTGGTTTTTGACAGCCAGACGCTTATTTCGCCCAGGTTACCGGTAAGGCCATCGCGCTGCAATTCCAACGCTTTTTTTAGCCAGCCACCTGCTTTAATGCTGCCTACCGGCAGTTTGGTAAAATATTCGTGCCGCAGCGGCGCCCGGTTATTAACGTAATTGGCATTCACCTGCTGGTTATTAACCTTTGTTAATACCGATGCCTTTACTGTTTGTGCCGATGATGTATAAACACTGCTGCACGCAGTTAATGCAGTTAAACAAATGCCTTTCCCTATCTTATTAAAATTACTCATGTTAAGTATGTTAGCCTCACCCTGCCCTCTCCAAAGGAGAGGGTTCTGAATTTTATTTCTGCGAATTAAGTTCTCTCCGTTCTAAGAGAATTATTCACGCTTTTTCTGTTGTTTGTGCTTGTGATAACTACGCGGTTCAGTCGCCGCTAAATCGTTCCTATCATTTATTTCACCAACGCCGGATCGTAAAGTTTCACATTTTCTTTATGTAACAATTCTAAAGGCATTTTAATCACTTTACGATCATAAGTCATGAAACCGTTAACCTCTCCTTCTACGTCGGTTGTTTGCGTGTACACCGCTGCCGAAAGACCAAGTTTTATAAGTTCCTGCAATCTATCGGTAAAGGTGATGTAACGTTTTAGCAGGTCGTCGCCATTTTTAAAGTTCTGGTAGCCCCAGTTTTTGTTGGCTTGCCAGGTATGCCCATCAACAGGCCAGCCAAGGCCGCCAAACTCGCCCAGTACCACAGCTTTGGTTTTACCAAAAATCTCCGGGCGCGGCATTGCCGGGTGCGGGTAATTGTGTAAATCCACTATATTTCCTGTATCGTAAAAATTACCCCCGCTTGCGCTATTCACCAGGCGCGATGGGTCTTTTTTCATCGTCCATTCTGTAATTTCAACCGTTTTAAATTGTCCCCAGGCTTCGTTAAACGGTGTCCATACCACAATACAGGGGTAGTTGTATAATGAATTGATAATGGCGTTCCATTCCTTGCGGTAATAGCCTTCAGATTCGGGCGTACGTTGCTGATCTGTAGCTTTATCCAATACGCCAGGACGGTTTTCCCAGTGGTTACCCAAATCGCCGCTTGGCATATCCTGCCAAAGCAACATACCCGTCTTATCGCAATAGTTATAATAGCGGGCAGGTTCAACCTTAATGTGCTTACGGATCATGTTAAAACCCATGGCTTTTAACTGATCAATATCGTAGCTCATGGCCTCGTAAGTTGGCGGGGTATACAAGCCATCAGGCCACCAGCCCTGGTCAAGCGGGCCATATTCAAATACAAACTTGTTGTTCAGCAACATGCGTTGTACCCCGTTGGCATCGGCGCCAAGCGAAATTTTGCGCATGGCAAAATAGCTTTTTACCTCATCAACCGGCTTGCCTTTACGGATAACAGCCACCTGCAAATCGTACAGAAACGGATCTGTTGTCGACCATAATTTTTCGTCTTTTATATCCAATATCGCGGCAGCGCCTGCATCAACTGTTTTTTCGTCAACTTTGATCTTGCCATCCCAGGCGGTTATTTTTAGTTGGTCGCCGGGCTGGCTATCGGTTACTTCGGCCGAAACCGTTAATGTGTGATTATCAATATCGGGGGTTTGTTTGGTGGCCTCAATATGCGTTTTGGCAACGCCTTCCAGCCAAACTGTTTGCCATATACCGGTTACAGGCGTGTACCAGATCCCTTCGGGACTTTTAACCTGTTTACCGCGTGGTTGCGGGCCATCATTTGTTGGGTCCCACACGCTCACCTTAATTTCTTGTTTTGCACCGCCTTTTAAATAAGGGGTGATATTGAATGTAAAGGGGTCGAAACCGCCTTCATGCTTACCGGCGCTTAACCCGTTTACAAAAACTTCGGTACGCCAGTCAACAGCGCCGAAGTGTAGCAATACATCTTTGCCTTTTAATGTTTTATTGAGGGTGATGGTAGTTTTATACCATAACATGCTATCCTTCCCAACCGTTTTGCCAACGCCCGACAGTGCAGATTCTACGGCGAAAGGCACCAGGATTTTACCGGCATAAGCCGATGGCTCGGCTGATGCTTTGGGTACTATGGCGTAGTTCCATAGTCCGTTTAAATTTTGCCAGTTACCACGCACCAATTGCGGGCGGGGATATTCGGGCAGCGGTGCATTTGGGTCAACCTTGTCGGCCCAGGGTGTTGTAATTTTTGTTTTGATAAGGTGCCAGCTGCTTTGCTGCGCATTAGCCGATAAACAGGCTGCAGTAAAAACCGCAAGGCATAAATTTAGTTTTTTCATTAGTTTTATTAAGATAAAAAGTATCAAGTAGTTGGTAATTAGTATCAAGTAGTTAGTATCAAGTATCAAGATTTTATTGCGATTTAAAGCAATCTATTTGCAGCGGTTTTGATACCTGCTACTTGATATTAAAAGGCAGCAGTCTTGATACCTGATACTAACTACCTGATACAAAAAGGGGCCGCACCGCACAGTACGACCCCAAACCAATTATTAACTTAGAAGGACACTTTTGTTACCGGTGTGTAGATCATATCTTCCACACCTGCAATTTTTAACCCCACACGCGCAAAAACATAGTTTTGGGTAGGTGTGATGGTTGGAATATTAACACTTATTGAAACATTGTTAAGGCTGGTAACTGCCGAGCCGGCAACATCAGTTTTAGCTATACGGTTATCGCCATTTTCTGACACAAACTGTGTTTTACCAAGATATAACGTCACGCGCTCAATATTTTTGGCATTGGCATCTGTAATAACCTTCTCAATGTTAAACACTGCAGTTACTTTACTGYTGGCAGCAGTGAATTTCGCCTCACGCAGCATATAGAATGGTGTAACTTCAATATCTAAAGTTTGGCTGCCCGTTAAATTAACGGCTAACGTATCGCGTTTACCGGCGCTTAATTCTTTCCATAAAAAAGGACCCTGATTTGCAGGTATGGTGAACTTGTAGTTGCCATTAAATAATAGCAACGAATACGCACCTTCCTGGTCAAAATAGCCCCTGATAGATCCGGATTTACCAAACCCAGGCTGATAAACATCAAAAGGTACCTGCCCGTGCTCTACGTTGATAGTGGTGCCTTTGTAAGTTAAATGGCCCTTTAATTCTACCGACGGCGCGTCGTAGTTATCTTTCTTACAACCCGTAGCTGTAATTAAGAGGGCTATTATGATGTGATGAAATTTTATTTTCATGATTTTATATTAAAAATACCTATTGATTTGGTTGCTTAACAATTTTAGGGTTTCTGGAGATGATATCATCCGAAATTTGCGAATAATAATTACCCATCTGGAACCTGTTTGACCCGGTAACCGGGCTTGGTTTTATCTCTTTAAAGATCCATTTCCCACTGTTTGCGTTGCCTGGGTTAAAATATTTATATGGCCATAAACCAAATGGTTGTGTGTTATGTTTTTTGGCGTCGCCAATATCGCTAACCAGGTCAGCAACATCCATCGGGTTACCATCCCATACAATATGTGCAAGTCTCCAGCGCTTCATATCAAACAAAATATGCCCTTCAAATGCTAACTCAACACGGCGCTCATGCACAATCCGGTCAAAATAGTTTGCTGCTGTTAATACAAGCGGAGTAGTTAAACCAACACGTGCACGCACCTGGTTGATATAGATTGACGCTTCACCGTAATTTCCAAGTTCTGCGTCAGCTTCTGCTGCATTCAACAATACTTCGGCATAACGGTAACGAATAAAGTTAACATCACTACCACGACCGCGGCGACCAGAACCAACAGTTGGATCAAGATATTTACGGATATAAAAACCTGTTTGCGTACGAAGCTCTAAACCACTCACAGGTCCGTCTTGTCCTACCACCTGCACACGGCCCAATCCGGGGACTTCCTGCGGCAGTGAAGCATCGCTGCTGCTGATAATTGTTCCATTAGCTAACTGATACCCCGCCATTACATCGGTACGTTTACCTTTAAATAAACCATTCGGTAATAATACTGTTCCTGCTAAACGAGGGTCTCTTCCTGCAAAAATATCCAGCTGGTTTGCGTAGTAAATAGGATTACCCGAACCATCTTTAGTTGGCAGTGGAGCATAAGTGTTATCCAATTTCTCAAACGCTTCTACCAGGTTTAACGATGGATCTAACCTGCCGGCGTCACCACCCTCGTCAGAAATAGAATAAGGTTGATCATTAGTTGTAAAACCGTGGGTCTTACCGGCATTTGCTTTAAAGTCTTCAACAAATATTGATTCTGAACTTGTTTTATCAAGGAAAATATTTGCAAAGTTATCGCTTAAATCTGGTAACTGTTTGTATAGTGAATAGTTACCTGCGCTACCGCTAATAATAGCTTTTGCAGCAGTAAGGGCTTTGTTGTAGTAACCGGTGGCCATACTTGATGGTATGCCTACTTCATTACCCGGCAAAGTTACAACGGGTGTAGTAACACCGTATTTTGCTATCGAAGCTGCATACAAAGCAGCTCTTGCTTCCATTGCTAAAATTGCACCCTTTGTAGCTCTTGATTTATCGCCATGATCCACAGCAAGATCCTTTATAGCCTCTGCTTCGCTGATAATGAAATCGTAAATATCAGATTCTTTAGCACGAGGGATCTGCAATGAAGTTACGTTGCCAGAAAAATCGTAATCAAGAGATTTGGTGATCAACGGAACTCCTCCCATACGTTTTACCATTTCGAAGTAAAAGTTGGCGCGTAAAAATCTGCCTTCAGCAATAAAGCCATTTTTTTGATCGTCGGTCAATTTTGTAGAGGCATTCAGACGTTCAAGAAACAAATTGAGCTCGCGAACGTAGGTGTAATCATATAAACCCCACTCGCCAAAGCCCCAGCCGGTGCGCTGAACAAAGAAATAGCTACCGTTTTCTGAGGGGAATGATTCACTAAAATCGGCAAATGATGCCCAACCGTTATCAAGACCAGAGAAATCAACCTGACGGTTGTATAAATCACCAAGTATAGATAATACCAACGCCGGATCTGAAAACGCTACGTCAGAAGATACGATCTGCTTTGGCGGAACATCCAGGAATTCGCTGTCTTTTTTGCAGGCCCCTGTTAATAACACGGCTGCAAACATTGTTGTTATAGTTATTTTTTTCATTGAGTTTTAAACTTAAGGGATTAATTAAAAGGTTAAATTAACACCGAAGTTGAGTACCTTACTTTGCGGGAACTGAAGCCCGTTATCGTCGGTAGTTTCCGGGTCAACGCCAAATTGTTTAAGATTGTCGAATGAAAACATATTGTACGCGTTAACATAAAATCTCGCTCTCCTGATCTTTACCTTTGTTAACAAATTAGCAGGCAATGAGTAGCCTAACTCCAGTGTCCTGACACGAAGGTATTTCACGTTATGTAACCAGTATGTTGAATTACGCTGACCATTTAATTCATAATCTGCATGACCAAAGCCCGGATTAAATCTGTTGGCAGGGTATTTTCCAGGAATCCAGGGACTATTCACATCATTGTAAACCGCGTGGTGCCACCTGTCTTCAAATATGGTGTTTAAGTTACCGGTGTTCTGGAAAGCCCAACGTGTTTCGTAATTCTGGAACCAGGTGTAGCCTGCACCACCCGAGAAATCGGCATGGAAGTCAAACCCTTTGTAAGCACCACCTAACTGGAAACCAAAGTTAATGTTGGGTTGAGTGCCATAACCAAAACCGATTGGACGCTCATCGTATTGGTCAATTCTACCGTCACCGTTTTGATCTTTGTACATTAAATCGCCCGGTAATAAGGTAATGTTACCCCGGTTATCGTTATTAATCTTGTAATTATTAATCTGCTCCTGCGAAGTAAACTGACCGATTACCTGGTAACCCCAGTCAATATGCGAGTACCTGTTTGCAGCTGAGTTCCTGTACTGATCAAGTGAGTTGTTAAACAAAGGTTTATATTGTGACAGATCTTTTGAACGTGAATAAGAGAAATTACCTCCAATATTGTAGCTAAAAGCACCTATCTTGTTATTGTAGTTAAGTGAAATCTCCTCACCATACTGGGCGTCACTGTTCAAGTTTTCCTGAGGAAGGTCAAAACCAACTTCAGATGGCAATACAACGTCGTATTTACGTCCTAATAATCCGGTACGTTTACGATAGAAATAATCTACAGTACCATTTAAATGGCTGTTTAGTAAACTAAATTCGGCACCTACGTCAAAAATCTTACTTTTTAACCATGACACGTTGGTAGTTACTATACCTTTATCTCTTGATGTAACCACCGGGTTACCACCAATAATTGCGGTACCGGTATTGTAGTTGTAACCGGGGATATAAGAGAACGCACCGATAAGGTTCCTGTCATCACCCAATAAACCGTATGAACCTCTGAACTTCAAATCGTTAAGAACGCTATTATCACCTAATAAGCTCTTCATGAACCCCTCTTGTGTAATCCTCCATCCCAGGGATACGCCTGGGAAGTAACCTACACGTTTATCCGGGGCAAACAAGTACGATGCATCACGTCTTGCAGATGCTTCTAAATAATATTTGTTATCGTAGTTGTAATTTAAGCGACCAATATAACCTGTACGTGCTTCTTTATCGTCACTATCCTGGTATTGATCCATAATAGGGAAATAGATAAGGGGCAGGTTATTTGAAACAGGCGAAGCGTGCAGCCAGTTACGTAAATGCTGCAGTTCAATACGCTCTGATACGAATGTAGCACCTATAGTATGCTTACCGAAAGTGTTGTTGTAGTTAATTTGCCATTGGTAAGTTTTAGCAAACTCTTTACGCTGCTCACGCTCGCGCCATGGGTTGGTACTGCCGCCGGTTACATTGTATTGTTTAGTTGCAGGATCGTAAGTATATGCATTATAAGTATACTCCTGGTTGTTCAGCAAATAATCGGCAAGATAATATGAGTATAAACCTTTAACTACTAATCCTTTTATACCAGGAACGGTATACTCTGCACCAAAATTGGTCTGTAATACCCTCCAGTCGCTGTGGTAAACGCCTGATAGCTTTTTGTTCAGGAATGCATAGTTCGACTCTGTATTATTGATTTTATTCAAATAGTCGGGATTGTCATTAGCATAAGGACGCTCTAAGGGTGTATTTCTCAATACAGCAAACCTGGCCAAAAAGTAATCGTCACCACCCGGAACACCTGGGTTTTCACGAGTTTCTATACGGCCGTTAATATCTAAACTAACTTTTAAACCATTAGCTACCTTTAAGGAAATGTTTGATTGAATGTTTGAGCGGTTGAATTTATACTCTTTACCCAACTGAGAGTTTTGGTAAAGGTTTGTAGCCGATACGTAATAGTTCAACCTGTCTGAACCACCGGTAAAGTTAGCGTTCACCGAATTTTGAGGCGCGTTGTTATTGCTGTTCAACACATATTTACGCCAATCGAAACTACGATAAGCCGGATCAGTTCCTGCTTTGTATTTGTCAAGCTCTGCTTGTGTAATAGTGGTCGATCCGTTACTGTTTACTTCAGCCTCTGCTTTATAACGCATGTAATCGTATGAATTGTTAACCACGTTAGGGAACCTGTACCAGTTTTGGTAGCCGGTGTACGCATCAATGTTGATACGTGCCTCGCCGCTACCTTTTTTAGTAGTTACCACCACCACGCCGTTTGCCGCACGAACACCGTAAATAGCTGCAGATGCGTCTTTCAACACGGAAATGCTTTCCACGTCGTTTGGCGCAAGGTTGTTAAACTGGCCTTCATCCTGCTGGATACCGTCAATTACATACAGCGGAGAACCCATGTTACGGATCTGGATGCTGGCGCTGGCTCCAGGCCTGCCTTCAGACATCCTGAAAGTTACACCCGGAATTTTACCTGCTAAACCAGTACTCACCGTTGAACCGGCGTGCACACGGTCGAGATCCTTACTGGTTACAGTAGAGATTGCGCCCGTAATGGATTCCTTTTTTTGTGTACCGTAACCAGTAACCACAATTTCCTGTAAGGATGCGTTACTTGATTTTAAACGGATTCTTACGGCTGTTTGCCCATTTAGGGGCACTTCAAGCGTTGTAAAGCCAATATAGCTTAATACAAGCACGCTGTTGGCATCGGGTACTGTTAAGCTAAACTGTCCTTTTACATCAGTTGTTGATCCACCCTGGGTACCTTTAATACGTACGGCAACGCCTGTTAGCGCTTCACCCGTTGTATCAGTTACCGTTCCTGTTACCTTCACCTGTGCCGATGCACCAAGCGAAAAAAGCAGGCAGCTCATGATAGAGAATAAAACTAATGTTACTTTTTGGCTCCACTTACTGGGCGGCCATTGCACGCGGGAGGGCCCCCCATGCCTGAGTAGTAAAAATTTTCTCATAAATTGATTTGTTATTGGTTAATTGTTGATTTTAAAAATGTAATGTTGACATATCTAAAATCACGATGTAAAGAAAAAGATTTAGGGGGGCTCCTTATTAACCAAATCATCTCAATAATTAGTCAAAAAGTATCAATTTTTATTCATACGAAAACCCTTGCTCAGAATGGCTATATTTGTTCAAGAGATCGATTTTGAAACCTGCATATTTATTTTTTTTACTATTTATATTCTCCTTCAATATCTGTAATGCACAGCCTTATTACTTCAGGCATTACCAGGTTGAGCAGGGCTTGTCAAACAATACCGTTTACTGCAGCCTGCAGGATAAGCAGGGTTTTTTGTGGTTTGGCACGCGCGATGGTTTAAACCGTTTTGATGGTTACAGCTTCAGGGTTTTCAGGCATAATCCTAAAAACAACAAGAGTATTTGCAGCAATATGGTGCATGCGCTGGCGCTTGATCATGATGGCAACCTATGGGTGGGCACCGATGAAGGGATTGACAAATTTGACAGTAAAACAGAAGGTTTTACGCGTGTAAACTCCCCTAATACAAACGGTGTGCGGAGTATTGTCTTTGATCGTTACAACAACTGCTGGTATGTGGCAGGGGCTTCGCTCATCAAGTACAACACCTCAACAAAACAAATTACCGATTACTTTCCGGAGCAACATTTTGAGGCAACCAGTATTGCCCAAAACGATAATGGAGATATATGGGTTTCTACCAGCCGGGGTAGTATTGAACAGATGGATACTGTGCATAACTCATTTAAAAGCTATAGCATTACCAGCCACTCCAAATGGGCACCATCAAACTTTATCGAAAAAATTTTTAGCGCAGGCAACAACAAAATATTTATAGCTACAACCAGCCAGGGCTTTAAAGATTTTGACTGCGCAACCGGAACTTACCGCGACCTGTTAACCTATAATAAAAACAAAACCGGAGTATACGTACGAGATTTTGTCAAATATGCCGAACATGAGTTTTGGCTGGCAACAGAATCGGGCGTGTTTATTTACGACGACCTGCACGGCACATTTTTCAATCTTCGTAAAAAGTATAACGACCCATATTCCATATCCGACAACGCGGTTTACACCCTATGCCACGATGTAGAGGGAGGTGTTTGGGTAGGCACTTATTTTGGTGGGATAAACTATTACCCCAAACAGTATTCAACATTTAACAAATTTTATCCCGGCGACGAGAAAAACTCCCTCAAAGGCAACGTTGTGCGTGAAATTTGCAAAGACGATTATGGTAATCTTTGGATGGGCACCGAAGATAATGGCCTAAACAAACTGAGCGCCGATAAACACACCTGGACACATTATGTGCCCGGTGGCAATACGGATATTACCAATACCAACATCCATGGACTGATTGCAGATGGAAAAAATCTCTTTATAGGCACATTTGAGCGCGGCCTGGATATTATGGATATCCCCAGCGGCAAAGTAGTAAAAGTTTATATTGCCGGTAAAGACAGCAAAACTTTAAAAAGCAATTTTGTAATATGTTTTCGCAAAACGCGCAATGGCAACATTTATATTGGGGCAACCAGGGGTTTTTACCTGTATAACCGCAAGCAAAAAGATTTTACTCTTATTGATAAAATACCCATCTGGGACTTTATTTACGACATAGTTGAAGACCATACCGGGATGCTTTGGATTGCCACAGTGCGCGATGGTATTTATAGATACGATCCCGAACAAGACACCAGCTATCATGTGCCCTACCGTTACCCGGTAAAAAATGCACTGAATGGCATAACAGTAAATGGAGCATTTGAAGATAGCAACCACATTTTATGGTTTGCGACCGATGGGCTTGGCTTATGGCGGCATGACCCGGTAAAAAACGATTTTAAATTTTTCGATCTGGATAATGGCTTCCCAAGCAACTATGTATTCAGGATGTTGGAGGATGATCATAAAAACTTATGGGTAAGCACTTCCCGTGGCCTGGTTTGCCTTAATATAAATACCAATAGCATTAAGGTTTATACAAAAGCCAATGGGCTGCTCAGTGATCAGTTTAATTATAACTCGGCGTTTAAGGATACCGATGGCACCCTGTATTTTGGCTGTGTTAAAGGTATGATAAGTTTTAACCCGGCCGGCTTTAATAGTAACAACTATGTAGCCCCGGTATATATAACAGGGTTCCAGGTCCATAATAAAGAGATTATGGTAAAAGGGAGCGATTCGTTGCTTAACCAATCAATCATCTACACAAAAAAAATATATTTAAATTACAACCAGTCGTCCTTTAGTATTGATTTTGCGGCCTTAAGCTACCCATCGCCGGAGATGACCCAATATAAGTACACCATGAAGGGGCTTGACAAAGGCTGGACCGATTTAAAGCGAAACCGAAAAGTATACTTTACGCAGCTACAGCCCGGCCATTATACTTTTATAGTAAAAGCTGCCAATAACAACGGCGTTTGGAGCACCAAAGAAACCGCGCTTGTAATTAATATTGCACCACCTTTTTGGGAAAGTATATGGGCATATATCCTGTATGCATCGCTGGTTATTTTCATTTGCTATTACCTGTTACAGCAATACCACAACCGTAATAAGGCGCGGAATAACAGGCTTATAGAAATATTGGAAAGTGACAAAGAGAAACAGATCTACAACGCCAAAATTGAGTTTTTTACCAATGTAGCCCATGAAATACGCACGCCTTTAACCCTTATTAAAGGGCCAATGGAAAAGGTGATAAAAAGATCTGAGCATGTGCCCGAGATTCAGAATAACCTGAAGATCATGGAAAAAAATACCAACAGGCTGCTCGATCTTACAAATCAACTGCTTGATTTCAGGAAAACAGAAACCAATGGCTTTAGCCTGAGTTTTGTAAAAACAAACATAGCCGATTTGCTGGCCGATATATTTTTGAGGTTTAAGCCACTAACTGAACAAAAAGGGCAACGTTACACGCTAATATGTGTTGATAAAACATTGTATGCCTATGTTGATATTGAAGCATTTACCAAAATAATAAGTAACCTGATCAATAACGCCATTAAATATGGCGAAAACGCTATCGAGGTTGAACTGTTAAAACCCGAACAGGGCGACAATACTTTTACCATTGAAATAAGAAACAACGGCTACATTGTGCCCTATGAAATGCGTGAAAAGATTTTTGAGCCCTTCTTCAGGATGAAAGAATCAGAAAAACAAATTGGTACAGGGATAGGCCTCTCCCTGTCGCGCTCCCTTGCCGAATTGCACAAAGGATTATTAGTGTTGAATAAATCTATTAACGATTTCAATATTTTTAACTTAACCTTGCCTGTTCACCAGGAGAAGGAATTTGACCTGCACAACACTCCCGACGATTATGAACTAACCGATTCTATAAAAGAAGAAAATTTTGACTTTATGAAACCGATTATACTTTTGGTGGATGACAATCCCGAGATCCTTGATTTTATTTCGGATGACCTGAGCGATAAATATGCTGTAATAAAAGCATTCAACGGCCAGGAAGCGTTGGATATGATAGAAATTGAAAACATCCAGCTTATTATCAGCGATGTGATGATGCCTGGCATTGATGGCTTTGAATTATGCAAACGCATCAAAACCACATTTGATTACAGCCACATCCCAATTATATTACTTACAGCAAAAAACACCCTGCAAAGCAAAATAGAAGGCCTGGAAGTAGGCGCAGATGCCTATATCGAAAAACCCTTTTCGCCCGAGCATTTACAGGTGCAAATTGCCAATCTGCTCATCAACCGCAATAAAATTAAAGACCATTTTGCAAGTTCGCCGCTGGCAAATATTAAAACCATGGCCTACTCCAAACCGGATGAAAGCTTTTTAGATAAGCTTAACGCGGTAATTAACAACAACATCCAAAACCCCGAACTGGATGTGGAGCATATTGCCAACCTGATGAACATGAGTAAGCCTACGTTGTACCGTAAAATAAAGGCCATATCCAACCTAACCATCAACGAGCTGATTAATATAACGCGCCTTAAGGCTGCCGCAAAACTACTTGAGGATGGCGATTATAAGGTTTACGAAGTTGCAAATATGGTAGGCTACAGCTCACAATCGCACCTGGGCCGTAACTTCTTGAAACAATTTGGCACTACCCCTACCGAGTATCAACAAAATAAAAAGAACCAGAAGGTTAGAACATACTAATAATAGTATCAAGTAGCGAGTATCAAGTATCAAGATTTTAGACTTGCAGCTTTACCAATATGTATTTGCGGCTATCTTGATACTAACTACCTGATACTTGTTACTACTTTCGTGTCTTTAGCTTGTTGATCGCGAAGTTTCCGATACGTCTCCCTTCATCAACGCCATTTACAATGGATGGCATATAATGAATACCGCCGTAAAAGCGGCTGATGGCTGCCTCATCGGCCGCTGCCTTAAATGATTTGAACTTACGGGCGGGGATGCTAAACTCTACCTCGGTGGAATCTGTAAAAGCAAAATTATCGCCAAACAGCTTGCCAAGCATCACTGCCGATGCATTTGAAACTACACTATGTCCGCTGGTATATTCGGGGAACGGCGGGGTTTGCAGCAAAGGCATCCAATTTTGATCAATGTATTGGTTAATATAGGTTTCGGGGCGAATCACTTTGCTTTTGTATTTTTCGTCCCAGCAATTGATAAAGCTATCGGCAATTACAACGGCCAGGCAGGCATAGGTCTCAGCCGAACGGACGTAGTCGGCTTTTGCCTGGCGGCAAACCAACCCGGCAATGTTTATCCAATGGCCTCCGGGCGATATTTTTTTGGTAGCAAACATGGTATGGCCATTGGTATTAACTTTAAACGGGTTATCGTCCCAATAAGTAGCTATCGCGCTTTGCTCGGGTGTTAAATGCTGGCCGGCCTCCCTAACGGCAACCGCCAGTTTATAAAAATAACTGGTGGGCTCCCTTGAAAAATCTACCGCTTTTGCTGGCTTAAACTGTTGTGCCGAATCCAGTAAAAATGGACGTATTTCGTTCCAGTGCGGCTCTACCCCTTTCATATAGGCCGGTGGTGTTGGCTTCCAGGTGGCATCGTCTGTTTGCACATCGTATTTTGATAACGAACGGGTATGCTTATAATTATCCTTGCCCGCCCATTTAATAATCCGGTCGGCAATCAACTTTCCATAAGCTATCGAGTTTTGGTATACATCGTCGGGCATGCCGGTATTTTTAAATTCATCCATCAACCCGCTGTGGAAAGCCTCTATTCGGCCTTCCGACATCACCAGGATTTTCCCAACCGTTAAAATGGCATGCGCTGCAGCTAAATTGTAGCAGTATGTTTTGCCGGCTTCCGGTTTGGGGATTGAATCCAAACCCTTCAACTGGCCCGCGAGCGTCAGATATTTTGTATCGCCGTTACGCGCGGCCTCATATCCTGCAACGGTAATATAAGCGTAAATACGGCTTGCCACGGGCGGCGAATAAATATCATGCAGCATTACCTCGCTAACCTCGCGTACCGACCTATGGATGTAATTGGGGTTTGCGGCTAATTTTTTCCACCCGTTATTTTTATTACAGGCAAACAACAAGGCAACAGCAAAAACAGTAAAGTAAAGTTTATTCATATATGGGTTCCGATAAAATAAATAAAGGTTAATTGGGCCGGGCGGGCTATTCATCAAAGCTAACAGTAAATCCATAAACATATATTGAGCGATACAATTTGACGAAATATTGAGATGATTTGCAGAATCTGTTATATCAAAATCAGTTTTCTTTACGTACGCTTACTGTATTGGGTTCAGTAACTTAAAGCTCGGCCAAAGCATAAACCATTATTAAATTTTTATTGTAATTACATGATAAAACCTTTACTCATTAAGTTTAAACTCCCCCTTGTGCTATTGATTTTTTTGGCGGCCGGCTGCTCGCGCAAACAGGACGGCCCTACCCTTTTTAAACTATTGGATGCATCGCAAACCGGCATCGATTTTAAGAACACCCTAAGCCCAAGTGATAGTATCAACATTCTTAACCACCCTTATTTGTATAACGGCGCCGGCGTAGGTATAGGCGATTTTAATAACGACGGCCTGCAAGACGTTTACTTTGCAGGCAACATGGTGGCCAACAAGCTATTCCTCAACAAAGGCGATTTAAAATTTACCGATATAACCAATACTGCCGGCGTTGATGGCGAAGGCAAATGGAGCGCGGGTGTATCCGTTGTGGATATTAATAATGATGGCAAAATGGATATTTACGTATGCGCATCGTTTAAATCAAATCCCGAGCAGCGCCGTAACATGCTGTACATTAACCAGGGCAATAATAAAGATGGCATACCCACTTTTAAAGACGAAGCAAAGGCCTACGGATTAGATGATAACGGCTACAGCACACAGGCCATTTTTTTTGACTACGACCATGATGGCGACCTGGATATGTACCTGCTGACCAACTTTTTAGGCAAAACTACCCCGGTTGCCTATCGCCCTAAACTAACTGATGGCAGCGCCGAAAATAACGACCGACTGTACCGCAATAACGGTAACGGCACCTTTAGCAATGTTACTAAAGAGGCAGGCATTTTAATTGAGGGTTTTGGCAACTCGGTATCTGTAACAGATATTAACAACGACGGCTGGCCTGATATTTATGTGGGCAATGACTTTATATCAAACGATGTGCTATACATCAACAATAAAAACGGAACATTTACCAACCGCGCGGGCGACTATTTTAAGCACACCGGCTGGTCGGTAATGGGGTCGGATTTGGTAGACATCAACAACGACGGCCTGCCCGACCTGGTATCGTTAGAGATGCTGCCCGAAGAAAATGTGCGTAAAAAAACCATGCTGATGGGCGATAACTACATTACCTACATCAACAATAAAAAATTCAATTACGAGCATCAATATATCCGTAACGTACTGCAATTAAATCAGGGACAAACGCCGCTGGGGCACACCCAGTTTAGTGATATAGCCTACATGGCCGGCATTTATCAAACCGACTGGAGCTGGACGCCGTTAGTGGCCGATTTTGATAACGATGGTTACCGCGATATGGTGATTACCAACGGCTACCCACGCGACGTAACCGACCTTGACCATGCCCTATACAGTAACGACCAGGGCCGCACTGTAAAGGAAAACCGCACGCTGGCCGCAGCCGATTCGTTCCCTGTTGTTAAAACGGCCAGTTATGCGTTTAAAAACCAGGGCGGTTATATGTTTGCCGATCAGTCGAAAAACTGGGGTATTGTTAAGCCAACTTTTTCGACCGGCGGCGTTTATGCCGACCTTGATAACGATGGCGACCTTGACCTGGTGATTAACAATATTGATGACGATGCCTTCATTTACGAGAATACGTTGAATAGCAAAACACAGGTAGATAAAACGCACCATTACCTCACCGTTAATCTAACGGGTGATAATAAGAACCTTGGCGGCATTGGTGCAACCATGCGTATTTACTACCAGGGCAAGCAGCAATTTTACGATCAGCAACCCTGTCGCGGTTATATGAGCACCGACGATGCCAAAGCTCATTTTGGTATCGGCACCGCCAATGAAATTGACTCATTGCGCATCCGCTGGGCAGATGGCAAAACCGAATTGGTAAAAAATATCAAGTCAAATCAAACTATCACCCTGCAATACAAAAACGGTTCTGGCAATTACAGCCCCCAGCTTCAGTTGGAGCGTGCACCGGTATTCCAATCAGCAGCAAGCCAATTGGGTATCAAATATGTACACCAGGAAAAAGATGCCATCGATTACAACATCCAGCCAACCTTACCGCATAAACTAAGCCAATATGGACCATCTGTTGCTGTGGGTGATATAGATAACAACGGCTACGACGATTTTTATGTTGGCGGGGCTGCAGGCAATAAAGGCGTATTTTTTATGCAGGGTGCCGACGGTAAGTTCACCATGGATAATAATCGTTTTTTAAACGATAGTTTCAAGGAGGAAGAAGATATGGGTGCGCTGTTGTTTGATGCAAATGGCGATGGCTTCCTTGACTTATATGTAGTTAGCGGCAGCTACGAGTTCCCCAAAGACCATACCACCGCGCAAGACCGCCTATATATAAACAATGGTAAGGGCCAGTTTACCAAAAGCTTTGGCGCAGTACCGGTTGAGTACGATAATGGCTCGTGCGTACGGGCGGCCGATTTTGACCACGATGGCGACCTTGACCTGTTTGTAGGCGGGCGATCTGTTTCGGGTGCTTACCCATCATCGCCGGTGAGCCATATTTTCAGGAACGATGGCGGCAAATTTACCGACGTAACCGCACAGCTTTGCCCCGAACTGGTTCACGGCGGGATGATTACCGATGCGCTATGGTCTGATTTTGATAACGACGGGCTTGTTGACCTGGTTGTTGTGGGCGAGTGGATGCCGGTAACGTTTTACAAAAATACAGGTAATGGTTTTATCAAAATAAAAACGGGAATTGACGCACACGTAGGCTGGTGGAACAGCATTGTTGCCGGTGATTTTAATAACGATGGCCAGGTGGATTATGTGGCCGGCAACCTGGGCCAAAATTCAAATTACAAAGCAACTTTTGAACAACCAATGACCATTATGGGTAAAGATCTTGATGGCAACGGCTCATTCGACGCTATGATATTTTGCTACATGAAGGCCGAGGACGGTTTGCAAAAGCCCTTCCCGATGCACACCCGAGACGACTTGATAAGCCAGCTGATATCTATCCGCAAAAAATACCCAAGCTACAGGGGGTTCGGCAAAGCTACTATGGACGATTTATGGAGCGACAAGGACAAAGAAAACGCGGTGATCATGAAAGCCACAGATATGAACACCAGCTTTATTACCAATAAAGGAAACGGCAAATTTACGATAAGCCCTATGCCATTAGCCACACAAATGGCCCCCGTGTACGGTATGGTTGCAAAAGATATTGACCAGGACGGCAACCTTGACCTGGTAATGGCAGGTAATGATTTTGGAATGGAGCCCTTTACCGGGCGGCATGATGCCTTTATGGGCTTGTACCTGAAGGGTAATGGTAAAGGCGGCTTCGCTCCTTTATCTGTAGCCAAAAGTGGGCTGTTTATTAATGGCGATGCCAAAGCGCTGGCCGCCATACAATCGGCTAAGCGAGGTGATATTTTAGTAGCCACCCAGAATCAGGACAGCCTGAAAGTATATCGCCAAACCGGCATTGGTATGAAGCCTAAAAAATATATCAAACTAAAAGGCGATGATTTTTTTGCAGATATCAGTTATAAAAACGGCAGAAAAAAACGAGTAGAGTTTTACTACGGATCTACTTACCTGTCGCAATCATCGCGTAACCTGCAGGTTGATGCGGATGTAAGTAAGATTACTATTACCGGATATGCCGGAAAGAAGAGAGAAATAACCAATTAAAAAACAATGGCGGGCTGCTTAAAAACAACCCGCCACTGTTTTTTATGTCGAAGCATTTTCACTTTACCTGTGATGAATAACTCGGTTTTACTTCAAAACTAAAGGTTTGGCTGCCCGCCTCGCCGCTTTGGGTTATCCCCTGTATTACGCCAATATAAGTACCGGGTTGATCGGATGTATAAAATGACAATTGTTGCTTACCATTGGCACCCGTATTTACAGATGGCGACCAGTAAAGTACGTTCCTGAAATCGGGCATGTGGCTGGCCGCCTGCGCATCGGTATCGTAAGCCGGCTGGTAAAACTGCCGTTCCTGCTGCAGGCCCTCATAATCAAGCACCACCGCATGCGAATCTATTTCGGCACCGCCCAGGTCGCCTTTGTAGCTGGTAAAACTAAAAATTCCGTGCTCGTACGATGGCCCCAGCGAGTAGTTAAATGGCACATCCTCCAGTTTACGAATTTTGAGCGGATCAACCTTAAACACCTTATTCATATCAAAAAATGGCACCCCATCTATCAGCATCATCGGGTCATCATCGGCCAGGAAGCCTATGCCAATACCGGTAACCACTTTTACGTGAAATTGGTTGCCGGTATGAAAAACGTTTGCCTCCCTGATGTATTCGCGCATTACCTCTTCCATTGTAGTAAAGCGGGTGTAGTTATCTAACAGGTAAGTTTTGTAGGGCGCTCCATAAAATGCTGTGGTATCCGGGCGGGGGTCGGTAAATTGCCTCATTTTTGGCCCATTATAAATATTTTGAACCTGCATTGTTAATGCAGCATCTTCAAAAGTTGTTTGCAGACCAGGCGTAACATCAAAATGTGGCGTTGTGGCTTTGGCAAACTGGTCAGAAAATGGCGTCAAAACATCTATACGGTAATTGGTATCAACAGTGGTATTGGTTTCAACCACAATTTCATTTGGCCCGTAAAACTCCCGCATATTAAATACCAGTTTACCACGGGCGTCGCTTTTAGCGGCATACAGCTGGATGTGTTTACCCGGTATCCCAAGATAGGCATGGATGTCTTTTTCTGGTTGGTTATTAAGTTTATTAACAAGCGTAGCGGTAATAACCGGTCCGTTTACCTCGGGTAAAAAATTAAAAGCCGGTGTTTTTTTATTTAAAACATCGTCCCAGGCAAAGCTTCGCCAGCCCTGGGTAAGCATCAGGTTGTCTGCAGCCTCGGTAGCTACCGCGTTTTTATCGTTAAAATAATAACCCGCCGATTCAATCTCCCCTCTTAAATCCGATTTTAACCATAAGTAACTCAGGATATCTTCCTGTTGGTTGTGCTGCAACGAATCCATCCTATAAACAGACACCGACAGGTTGGCGGCAACAGGCTTATTACCTGAACCTTGCGTAGCTACAGTAACATCAGCCTTTTTACGCATGGCGTACTGTGTAGCGCCTGTACCGGCGCTTATAGATAGTTTTTTTGTTGGGCGTTTAAAATAAAGGCGTTCGCAAACCGGCTTTTTATCGGCACTAAAAACTGTTATTTGCGATATCCCTTCGCCAAGCCTGCTTTTATCTACAACAAAATTGGCGGTACCGTTGGTTACAGCAGATGATTGCACTACTTTAATCACCTGATGGTTTTGAGCAAAAAGGAAAACGTTGCCATCGGTCAGGTTTGTATTTACGCTAACCGAAAGCTGGCCGTTGCCATTATCTTTTAAACTCATTACGTAGCCTTTATTGCTTATGGCCGGAATGTCCTTTTGTATTACTTTCCCTTCAATTTTAACAACTGCACGGTAGGTGGCATTACTTTGAGGCTTAAAAACAAACCTGCCGATTCCGAATTTCAAAGGCTCAAACCTGGCCACCGTATCATTGTTCTGATTAACAATAGCGCCCTTAAAATTTACGCCCTTACCCCATTGATCGGCAGCTTTTACCCCTACTACACTTGCTATTCCACTAACCAGGTGCCCGCCCTCCGGAAAAAACTGGATATCATAGGCCGCCAATGGTGCTTTCTCTGCCTTTACCGGACTTTTCAGCGGATTTATGATGACCAGTTTCTTTGAAAAATAGTAATCGGCGCTAAAGTTTTTCATCCAATTGGTATAAGCCCTTAATACAAAATTACCGGTTGGCAAATTAACCGGGATATACAATGAACCATTTCCGCTGCCATCCTTCATCGCAATTTTTGTTTGCAATACCGGCGTTTGCATATCATCAAGTACTTCAACATATACCACCTTACTTAAGCCAAGGGGTTTCATAAAAATACCATCCACATTAAATACTCTAAACCAAAGCACTTCTCCTGCGGTGTAGCCGTTTTTATCAGTATGTACAAATAATTTCTCCTGCAACGCGTTTGATGTGTAATCGTTAAAATTAGCCTGCACTTCGGGTAATACCTGCCCAAACAACCGGGTTATTGACATGATCGCTACTGCGAAAAAAATGCTGGTAATTTTTTTCATGGTTTGGTATTGTTTTATTTCCAAAATGATGGTTTTTTATTGGTGCCCCGCAAAGTACAATCGGCACAATAATGTTTAGCCGAAGTCATACCTGCTTTTGGGTTTCTGATAGTATCAATAGGTGTCTCTACTCCTGAATAAATAAACTCTTTAACCTGGTGTTCAACGTAGCCCGGTGGAGCCATGTCCGGAATATAATCATATAATTCCGTAATAAGGGCGCAGCCATTATAATAGCTTAAATTAGGCTGCCACGTAGCTGGTAGCTGACTGGCACTAACAAAAAGTCGTTTTTGTGCCACCGCCCCCGCCGTTACAAATCCAATTACAGTTTCTGTGGGATCGGTCAAGTTGTGTATGTTCCCCGTCAATTCAGATGGCTGCGCATCAAAAACACCACCTACCTGCGTCGAATTTTTATTCAGCGCATCATAATAGCTAAAAGCTTCTGAAGTTAAAGCATGTTGCTTTACCAGGATACTGAATTTAATCCGCAACGATTCGGCTGTAGGCAGCAAGAAAGCTACCTGTTGCCCGCTAATCCTGTCTTCAGCTAATTTAGCCGATGACCCTAATACGATGGTAGTGGAAGTATCTGTTACCCAGCAATGATAAATTTGTTGGTCGGCTGTCCTCAATGCTGTAGTATCTTGGTTTACAACAACATACTTTGATTCAAACATAGATTGTACTATATAAGTAATCGTATAATCCCAGCGGTAATAACGCGTGTTATTGGATGGATCATGGGTATTAACCGTCATGGCCAAACCATCATTTTTTACCTGATATCCAACACTATCAATAGCAGGCGAATTTTTCACAACTACATAGTCGGATGCATACTGCTTCCCGTTGGACGTAATTATTTTTAAACGATATTTTTGATCGGTTGGCAAATTTAAAACTGGGCTTTTATAATCGCCCTTACCCATTGTTGTTAAACTATAGGTATTTCCGCCCGAGCTTTCTATGGTTATAGTCGCATTCAGTTCAGGGGCTGACCGTGCGTTACCATCTAAATTTACTGTACGGCTGAGCAGGATATGAGTAGAATCGCCAACGTTAATAAAGCCATCAACAACCAGGTAGCTGCTGTTGCCACCAACAGGTACCAGTACCACAGGCTTTTTACAAGCCGTGGTGGCAACTATTGTAGTAAGCAATAAGAACAACTTCCCTGTTAACTTCATGGTTTTTCTACTTCCAAAATGATGGTTTAATGTTAGTTCCGCGTAATGTACAATCCACACAAACCGGCGTAGACGAGGCATAACCTCCCGGGGCATAGTCAACTGTAAGCTGCAGGCCCGAATAGATAAGGTTATCCACTTCATTTACAGATTGGTCGGGATGCAATGCCAACGGGCGGGCGTATAAAAGCGTGTTCAACACGCAACCATCATAAGGTGTTACCGCCACCCAACTTGCCGGCAAATCAGTTTTATTTATAAAAATCCGTTTTTGAGTTACCTGTCCCGCTGTTATAAAGCCAATTACCGGTTCGTTTAAATTGGTAATACAATGCAGATTGCCGGTAAGTTCGGATGGCTGCGGGTCAAATATTCCGCCAATTTGTTCCGTATTCTTTTTTAACAATTCAAAATAATTGAAGGCATCAGTAGTTATGGCATACTGCTTAACCAGGATGCTGTACCTGAATTTGAATTTTTCAGAATCGGATGCTACCAACGCGATGGGTGCATTGCTAACCTTATCGACACCCAGCTTTGCCGTTGTACCTGTAATAATAGTGCCTGATGTATCGCTTCGCCAGCAATTATATATCATGTCGGCGGGTGCAGCCCTTTCGTATTGAAAATCTGGCGGCCTGCGCGGAAAATCTAACTTCTGTTTCACGATAATCACCGATAAAAAGGCAGATTGAATTTGAAACGTTTCGGTATATTCCCAACGATAATACCTGCTTGTCCCCCCTGCGTCGTGTGTATCCAGGCCAATTTGCAGTCCGTTTGCTGTTATATAGGTATGTATGCTGTCAATTGCAGGGGAATTTTTTACCGGCACAAAATCAGATGCGTACCTACTGCCGTTGGCTGTTGTGATTTTGAGGCAGTACTTTTCATTTGCCCCTAAGTTTAAAGGTGCGGATATATAGGTTCCGTTAGGCCTGCCCGTTAATTTATAACTTGTGCCACTTGCGCTCTCTACCACTACGGTCGCGCCCGGTTCGGGGTTTGTCCGCGAATTGCTATCCAACGCAACGGTGCGGCTCAGGGTGATCGTAGTTGAATCTCCGGATGATATATTACCATCAACAACCAGGTAGCTGGTTACCTTAGCTACTGGTGCAAGGCTGATAGGCTTTTTACACGCTATCGTTGCGATTGTTAATATGGATAATATGATCAGTCTATTTTTCACTTATATTCTTTTTATTTCCAGAATGATGGTTTTTTGTTGGTTCCGCGCAAAGTACAATCAACACATATTGGCGACGAAGCTGTATAACCACCAGGGGCGTAATCAACAGTTAACGATAAGCCGGAATATATCAGATTATATACTTCAGGCACAGATATCGGCGGGATATCCGGAGCTGTATTAGTCACCAAACGTGAATATAGTAGCGTATCCAAATGGCAGCTACTGTACATAGTTTGGGCTATCCAAGCCGAAGGCAAAGCAGCTTTATCAACAAAAACCCTTTTTTGCGTTACCTGCCCTGTTGTTACAAAGCCTATCACGGGTTCGCCAGGGTTAGTAAGGCAATGCAGGTTACCTGTTATTTCTGATGGCTGTGGATCGAAGATCCCTCCTATTTGTTCGGTATTTTTTTTCAACAATTCAAAATAATTAAAGGCATCCAACGTAATTGCATATTGTTTTATCAGGATGCTATACCTGAACCGCAGTTTTTCGGAATTAGCCGCGATAAGCGCTATTGGCGCGTTACTTATCTTATCAACAGCAAGCTTGGCTGTGGTGCCGGTAATAATTGTATTTGAGGTATCGCTTACAAAGCAGTTATAAATTTTTTGATCGCCCGTACGCGGATATTGAAAATCAGGGGGAAGAGGTGGATTGGCTGTATTTTGAACTACCGTAAACTGCGATTCAAACGCACTTTGAATCTGGTAAGTTTCTGTGTACTCCCAACGATAGTATTTAGTACCGTTACCGGGATCGTGGGTATCTACACCTATTTGCAAACCATCACCGGTAATGGTAGTCCTGATGCTATCAATTGTTGGCGAGTTTTTTACCTGCACAAAATCAGAAGCATATTTGCTGCCGTTTGATGTGGTTATTTTGAGACTATACTTTTCGCTCGTAGCCAGGTTTAACGGCGCAGATACATAAGTACCGTTTTTTTTACTTGTTAATTGATAGCTTGTACCGGCTGCGCTTTCAATGGTGACAACAGCACCTAACTCAGGGTTTGCCCGCGAATTACTATCCAGGCCAACAGTGCGGCGGAGAGTGATCGTAGTTGAATCGCCGGATGATATATTACCATCAACAACCAGGTAACTTGTTACCTTGCCCGATGGAGCGATAGTAATTTGCTTTTTACAGGCTGCTACTGCTATCAATACAAACAATATGTAACACATCCTCTTCATTATAACTGTTGCTCAACTACTTTTCTGATTGTTAATTGCTTCATCCCCAAATTTCCCCTGCTATTAAAACCTTATATTATAATTTATAAATGGTATCGGCCTGGCAAAAATGGATAGCTGGTACGAGTTAATTGCCCCACCCTGCTGTTGAAAAAAAGTTGAATAAGCATTTTGCCTTCCTGTTAAATTGTAAACCCCAACCGTCCACGAATTATGGAAGGTTTGGTGTATTTTATGGTTCCCATCTATATTGATAGAAAAATCGGACCTGAAATAGTCCGGAATCCTGTATTCGTTCCGTCCTGAATAAAACACCCGTTCGGCTCCGTTTGAATAATATTTGGCAATGGGCAACGTAATGGGGCGGCCAGTGCTATAGGTAACATCCAGCGAAACACTGTAACGGTGCGTTATGCGGTAATTGCCGGTAAAATTAAAACTGTGCGGTTTATCGTAATTGGCCGGGTAGTATGCCCCGCCATTAATGAGCTGGCCTGCAATGGCATCGTCCTGCTTTAAAAATGTGCGCGAGTAAGTATAATTAACCCAGCCGTTTAGCTTACCGGTTGTTTTACGTACCGAAAGTTCAACTCCGTAGGCTTTGCCCTGGGTATTTAAAACTTCCTGCTCAATAGCGTGGCTCATTACCAGTTTTGCCCCGCTTTTATAATCCAGGTAATTGTCAATGTGTTTGTAATAAACCTCTACCGATGTTTCGATGGTGTTTTGTTGCGCGTTTTTAAATATGCCGAACGATACCTGGCTGCCGTATTGTGGTTTGATGTTGGGATCACTCAGTTTATAAATATCAATGGGCGATATAGCTGTAGTGTTTGACAGTTGATGGATGTATTGCGCGAGGGTATTATAACTGGCCTTTAATGAAAGGTCATCCTGGATATTGTAACGGGCAGATACCCTGATTTCGGGCCGGGAATACGTTTTTATGACTTTGCCGCCGCCATAGTTGGTGCTATCAACAACATTGAGCGGGGTACGCGGTAAGCCGGGCGCATAATTGCGCACAGTTTGTGCGCCAAGATAATTAAACAACGAATACCTGATACCTGCGCTAATGGTAAAATCGGGCGTAATGTCAATTTTATCGCCCAGGTACAGGGCGCTTTCCAAAGCCTGTTCATCAGCAACTTTATCGGGAATTATTAATGAGGATGTGCTATTGGGCGTTTCGCTGCCTGGGTTTAGTTTATAATAAATAGAGCTTAAACCAAAGTCGATCGTATTATTAGGATTAAGATAATAGGTAAAATCGGCTTTTAAATTGGTTTGATTAATACCAAATTTTAGTTTGTAGGCATTAACCGGGTTTGCTGTACTGGCAATATCATATTTATACCCATCGTAACCAACGCTTAACAGACTATATAACTTACTACTAAAATTGTGCTTCCATTTAATGTTTGCGTTTTTATTACTGTAGTTATAAGTGGTATCGCTGTTTAACCTGAAATTATCGTTGCTTAAATAGGTAGTGATATAAATGTTATTATCCTTATTAAACTGGTGACTTAAATCGAGGTTAAAATCATAAAACGACGCATGGCTGTGCTTATATTCCTCGGGCAATAATTTTAACAACCAATCTGAATAGCTGGTGCGGCCGCCAAAAATGAACGACGTTTTATCTTTCACTATAGGCCCTTCAACATTAAGCCTGCTGGTAAGTAACCCTATGCCTGCCGAACCTGTAAAGTTCTTTTTATTGCCCTCGCGGTCGGTAACTTCCAACACCGATGATAAACGGCCACCAAATTTTTCGGGGATGGTACTTTTGTAAAGCTCAATCCCTTTTACAATATCGGGGTTAAAGGCCGAGAAGAAACCAAAAAAGTGGGCCGGGTTATAAATTGTTTTGTCATCAAGCAAAATCAGGTTTTGATCTGCGGCACCTCCTCTTACATTAAAGCCGGTTGTGGCCTCACCAACGGTTTGCACACCGGGCAAGGTTAATACAATACGTAAAACATCGGCCTCGCCAAAAACAGCGGGCACCTGTTTTATACTTTTAATATCTAACCGGCTTACAGCCATTTCGGTACTGCGCACATTGGCCACTTTATCTGCCGATATCTTTACTTCTTTAAGCGTTGTTACCTGGTCCTGAAGTTCGATATTCAGTTCGCCATCGGTATACAGCATAATTTGCCGGCGCGCATCTTTCATGCCTATGCCTTTAACTATCAGCAATTGTTTGCCGCGTGGTAGCGCCAACGTAAAATAACCAAACTGATCTGTTGTAACCCCAATGCTGGTATTGCTTACATAAATGCTTGCGCCGGCAATGGCCACGCCCGATTTGGCACTTTTTACATAACCAGATAAAGCAGCTTTGCCGGGTTTTAACTCATTGCTTTTTATGCCAATTTCATACAGCTTATTTTCGATGGTTGATTCAATTACCGGCTTTTTAACAGGCGCTGTTGTAAAATCAATTACCGGCGACGGCATAACCGGCTTGCTTTGCCCCGGTTTTACGTTAAAATAACCTTCGGCAGATTGTGTCTGAATTTCTTTCCCAAGCGTTAAAAAAACCTGCATTTTTGATGCAACCACGGTATATTGAAAGCCAGAGTTATGAAAAGCCTGTTTAAGCACATCTTCCAGCGGCTGGTTATTTACCTGTAGTGTAATTTTTAGGCTATCAAACTGGGCACGGTCGTAATAAAACCGGTAACCTGTTTTAGCCTCAATATCGCCGGCAAACTGATCAATGCCTGCCTGTTGAAAATTAACACTGATGCTTTTTGAAGTAACCTGCGCATGCAATAGTTTAACCGCCAATAAAAGAATAATAGCCAGGTAAATTTTTTTCATATTATTTGGTTATACTATCATAATAGGCCGTTACCGAAGTCAGCGCCAGTTCGCGCAGGTCATCAAACTGCAGGTGTTTGTCTTTGATGTATTGCTTAAGTTCTTTCTTTTTATCTGGAAACAGGTCAAGCACTGAGCTTTGGCTGCTCACTTTGTAATAGACCAATCCCTTTTTGATATAATAATCGGGCACCTCTTTAAAGGGCACAAAAAGCCGCTCGCGGCCGTTGGGCCCGGATGTAGATTTAAGCAATTTTTCGGATCGTTTTATTAATTGCGATTTGCCGCCATAAAGCTGTTCGTAAAAACCGGCTTTTATACCGCCATTACTGTTGGGTACCCTAACAAAATGCCGCTGGTGTAAATCAAAACCGGAAACTTTATCGGCTATTAACGCAATTGGCGAGGCATGATTGTAGAGCAGTACCACCAGTTGATTGGTGTACATGTCATAAATCATAGATACATTTTCGAAGCTTTGCCCATCGTACTCAACCGAGCCCGGGCGCCAGGCATCAACATCGTCAAGGTAAGGGCTACCTTTGATGGATGAATCGTAAGAATCATAAACCAGGCCGTTATAAAGGCGCGACTGCTCGCCAACGCCCTGGTAAAACCGGTTTGTCACGTTACCAACAGCAGCATCATAGCTTGAACTATCGGCAGATTGTGCCGATGCTGTTTTACACAGCAGGGCCATAACAAAATAACATATTATTTTGACTGGATAACGAGTAGGCATCAGTTAATATTTATTCAGTAATTAAGTCATTTTTAACCATCAAAGCAAATTTTTATTAATTTAATAGTTATTCAAGCTCAATATAATCAATTTGTTACAGTATTTAATATTGTGTTAACAGTTCTAGTTATCCAGGGCAAACCTATCTAAATAGTTAAACGGAATAAGCTGTAGAATCTGGAAGATATAACCATCAAACGATACCTTGTTTTTATTGGCTGATGGTGGTTAAATGATCCAGGTACCAAAGAGACTTGTATTGGCCAAAAACAGGCACAAATATTTGGATGCTTCTAAGTTGCAAGATCAGTTTAGTGTTAACCATGTTAAAATATAAAGCATTGACTATAAAATATTTATAAAAAATATATTTGAAATGTGTTAAGTTATGTTAACCCAATTATTAGATGCGTTTGCCCTGTTTAATTATCGCATATTCTATGAAAATATGTCTGTTACTAATTACCTGATGGTGCAGCCAAAACTACTCCCTCTTTTAACGGTACCCCAAAATCGGGCGAACCATCTTTTTTCCAGCTAAATTTTTGTGCCCGGGGCGACCTTTCATTGCCGCAGCCCTGGCCTGGTTTGGAGTTGGCATGGTACAATATCCAGTCCTCGGTTCCATCCGGCGATTTAAAGAATGAATTGTGACCAGGCGCATAAACGTCATTATCCGGCGCTTGCTTAAATACCGGCCGGGCCGATTTTGTCCATGATGCCGGGTTCATTAAATCGCCACTCGCTGATGCGCTGAGCATGCCAAGCGCGTAGTAATCTGTCCAGCAGCCACTGGCCGAGTAAACCAGGAATAATTTATCGTTATGTTTTAAAATCTCGGGCCCTTCGTTTACGTTAACGTGCGGCGGGTTTGATTGTGCGCCAAGGTCGCCATACTTCTCCCAGTCAAATTCAGGGCTTGATATTTTTACCCGCTGGCCATCAATGGAGCAGGCATCTTTCATTTTGGCTATGTAGATATTTTGCTGCACATTAACATCGCCTTCCCAGCCCGCCCAAATCATATATAACTGTCCCTTGTTTTCAAATACCGATACATCTATGGCCCATTTATTGGTATCATCGGCTACCTTGCCTTTAAATGTCCAGGCACCTTCTGTTGGGTCGGCAGCCGGGTTTTCGATCACATAAATCCGATGGTTGTTGTTATTGCCGTCATCAGCAGCAAAATACATATACCATTTACCTTTTATGAAATGAAGCTCGGGCGCCCAAAGTTCTTTTGAATAGCTGGTGCCTGCCGGCGGCACCCAGATTGTTTTTTTAACAGCAGTTTTCAGCTGCGTGATATCTTTTGTTTTCCAGATAGCCAAGTGATTACCTGTTGAATTGGTATAATAGTAAAAGCCATCTTTGTAAATAACCCACGGATCGGCACCGGAAGGCAGCAAAGGATTAGTGAAAGTTTTTTGCTGGGCGAAGCCCGATTGGGCCACAACCATTAATAAAACGCAGATTTTTATAATGTTTTTCATGCCCTAATATAGGACACAATTTTTTATATAATTTATAACCGCCCTCTTTCATCTTTGGATGCGTTATCATCTTTTCGTTGAGCTTTGTTTTTTGAGCCAAATGAGCGATAATAGGTAAGCTTGACAAAGGGAAAACTCCTTGACTCGGCATTATACCGTACCTGTACCTGCGAATTAAAAGCATCACGGGTTAGGTGGCCAATGTAACTGTAATAACTTGCCGATGATAACAAATCGGTAACTGATAGCTGGAAACTGCCTTTATTGTTATTAAGTTCTTTTTTTATCCCAAGGTTAAGCATCCCGTTTCCGTTGCTTCTTGAGGTAGCATAATATGCCGGCGAATAGGCATAACCGGAAACCTCAACCGAAATGCTTTTAGGTAGTTTAAATGTTTCGCTAAAATCAACCGATCCGGCAAAGTACGATTTGATAAAGGTTTGCGGCGTATAGTCAACTTTGTACTGCCGCCAACCGCCAACAAAGCCATAGCGTCCCTCCCACCAGCTTGTTATTTTTACCGGGATACTTGTTTGCAGGGTGATGTTATTTTGATAAGGGGCGTTTTGCGGGGCAAGGTAAACCAGCCCTTTAGATGGCCCGGTAGAAATTTGTGTTTGCAATATCACATCCTTATCCCGGCTGAACAAAATCGAGAAAACATAATCGTGGTAATTATAAGCCAGTTTAAAATTATTGGTAATGGTAGGTTTTAACGCCGGGTTGCCGGTAAAAACAGATACCGGGTCATTATAGGTTACATACGAAGCCAAATCGCTGTACGATGGGCGGCTTACTCGTTTGGTATAGGATAACTGCAATTCGGAATGGTCGTCAAGTTTCCGCGTCAGAAATATACTCGGAAACAACTTCTTTAATTTCCCGTCGATGTCATATTGCGCATTGCTGGCGTTATCGGTACTGTTGTGCGAGTATTCATAGCGTGCGCCAATAATAAGACTGGTAGCGGTATCCAGCTTCGCGTTCAAAGTTGCGTACCCCGCGCCAATCATCTCTTTTGTAACCAGGTTATTGGACACCCCTACGCTACTTAGCACCCACTGGCCGTTTTGCATGTTTTCTATCCCGGATACACTGTTACTGCGGGTAAAGGTGCCTTTTACACCTGCTTCTAATTTCAGGTTTGGGTTTATCTGCTTTGAGTAATCTGCTTTAAGTACTGATACTTTTATAGCGGTACTGGCCAGGTCGCGTTGGCGGGGCGCGTAAAGGCTGTCGCCGGCACCGGCCAGGTTGCCATAATTATCAACAAAGGTGCTTTCAACATTAGTTTTCCCGTTGTTTTTGTAATAAATATAATCGGCGTCAAAATTAATTTTTTCGCCTTTACTGAGTTCCCGTTCCAGGTAAATGCTGCCAATGGTATTGTAAGTATGATTAATACCATCAAGGTAGGAATTGAACAGCAAAACAGAATCGGGCTTAAGGGCATAGTGCCCGTGGTTGTAATTATTGCTGTGGTCGCTCCCGGCGGCAAAATAGATACTGGCGCCAACGGTTGTCTTTTGATTGGGCCGGATATCGGCGCCAATTTCGGCATCCTGGTATTTGGCTACCGGTTTGGCCAGGCCTGTGTACAAAAACTCAGTTTGCCCGCCTATGGCCGGTACAATTTCTGTCCCGCTTGCAAATAATTCACTATGGCCGCGATCACGAGCATACGAATAAGAAGCCCGCAGGCCCACTTTACTTGTATTGTGGTTGATTGAGGCATTTATGGAACCCTTTTCGCCCTGGCTATACCCAGCCGTAACAGTAGCAGACCCGTTTGTACCCTGCTGCTTATTTTTTTTGGTAACAATGTTAATGAGCCCGGCATTGCCGTCGGCATCGTATTTAGCGGGCGGCGTATTTAACAGTTCTATTTTTTCAATGTCATCAGCACTTATGCCATTTAGCAAAGTAAGTACCTGCGGCATCGACATCCGCATCAGCTTGCCATCCAGCATAACCATTACACCGGTCTTTCCGTTCAGGGTGATGCCGGTATTTTGGGGATTGACGATTACGCCTGGCGAGCGCTGCAGAACTTGTAACACCGAACTGCCTTTTGTTAATATACTGCTTTGTACATTTACTACCACCCCGCCCGGATCCTGTTGTACCAAAGGTTTACTGGCCACAATGGTAACCTCACTTAATTGTTTGGAGGCCGCTTTTAGTCCAATAATACCAAGGTTTTTTGATGGCTTTACGCCTGTAAGCTCAAATACGGGCGACGACCATGTTTCGTGGGTCATATCGCTTACCTTAACAATATACCGGCCCTGGCCAACAGGTTCAAATCTAAAAGCGCCTTTATCATCAGTAAGTGCCGATTTTATCAGCGCGTTATCGGTACTATCTAATAATATTACCGTTGCAAATGATACGGGCTGCCCTCCGGCATCCACAAATTTACCTGATACCTGGGCAAACGATGCCAGGCAAAAAAACGAAAGGAAGCTGATGAGTAAGTATTTCATAGGCCGGTTACGATGATTGTATATCCAAAGGAATACAAACCCAACATGCCACAAAAAACCGATTGACCAGCGTACCACCCCGATTGACGAAATACATTAAAAGCACCGAAGTTTATTAAAACAGCCCACTTTTCTTATAATTTACCGGTTATACATCAACAGTAGCATTTGGTCAATTAATTAGCCCCATTGAGATTGTGGCCATTAAAAAATAATTCATTTAGCTGTATCTTTAGCTTATGCCTCAAATTCAATCCAAACAAAACTGGCTTATCAGGTATAAATTGTACCATCTTCCGTTTTGGTTTTTATACAATTACCTGTGGTGGGTATTTTCCCAGGGCGATCCTATTGGCGTGGCGCGCAGCATCTTTTTTTCACCCTACACGGTAAAGTTTACTTTTTACCTGGTATTCCAGGCTTTGGCGGCGTATTTTAACCTGTATTTCCTGATGCCACGCTATATGGAAAAGGGCAAATTTGCGCAATACATAACTTACGAGTTATTAACCATCATCAGCGCTGCCATGCTGATTGTTCCGGGATATTTTTTAAGCGCCATCCTATCGGGCAGAACAATGGATGATTTATATGGCAGCGGCCCGCATAATTTCTTCACACTTTTCCTGGCCAATCCGCTGCCATCAATAGTGGCCAGCAGCACCCTTGCCATGAGTATTAAGCTAACTAAAACCTGGGCACAAACGCAAAAAAGGCAACAAATGCTGGAAAAAGAAAAGCTGGAAACCGAGCTTAAATTTTTAAAATACCAGTTTAACCCTCATTTTTTGTTTAACAGCATCAATTCCATTTTTTTCCTTATCCACAAAAACCCCAATATGGCATCGGCTTCGCTGGCCAAATTTTCTGAACTGCTGCGGCACCAGCTGTATGAATGCAACGACCAGCAAATCCCGCTTCAAAAAGAGATTGGCTATCTTGAAAATTTTATAGAACTGGAAAAGCTGCGGCATGATACCGAAGTACAGGCCGAGATACAGCTGCATGATCCCTTTGCAGACCAACTGGGCATTGCCCCTTTTATTTTGATGACCTTTGTAGAAAATGCTTTCAAGCACGTATCCGCCCATGTAAACGGCAGCAATTGGATCAGTATAAAACTTGAGCTTCAGGGGCAGCGGCTAAACCTGTTTGTAAGCAACAGTACAGCAGCCGGCGAAGCCAACCAGGCTATAAAATATGGCGGCATAGGGCTGGCCAATGTTAAACGGAGGCTCGATTTAATGTACCCCGGCATTTATGAATTGGATATTGACAGCCAACCCGATACTTTTACGGTAAAACTACAGCTAACACTTGCTGTGCTCCAAATATCACCAACAATGCAAATGGCTTAATATGAATATCAATTGTATAATTGTTGACGATGAGCCATTGGCCCGCGAAGGGCTTGGGAACTACGTACGCGAGGTAGATTTTTTACAGTTGGCCGGCACCTGCGAAAACCCGCTTGAGCTCATGAAACTGCTTGACCGGCAACCTGCCGATTTGATTTTCCTGGATATCCAGATGCCTAAAATGAACGGGATAGAGTTTTTGAAGATTATGCAAAAACCGCCTATGGTGGTTATTACTACCGCATACCCTACCTATGCCCTGGAAAGCTTTCAGCTGGATGTGCTGGATTACCTGCTTAAGCCAATTACCTTTGAGCGTTTTTTTAAGGCGGCCAGCAAAGCCCGGGATTATCACCGGATGCTAACCAAAACAACATCGGCAGATATCAATAAAGCCGAAAGGCAGGATGATTACTTTTTTATTAAATGCGGCAGCAAATATGAAAAGGTGCCGTTGGACGAAATTCTTTATGTAGAGGGAATGCAGAACTATGTGAACATTTTTACCCTGAAAGGTAAATATGTAACCATGCTATCCCTTAAAAACCTGGAGGAGAACCTGGCTGGCAAGTCATTTATCAGGGTGCATAAATCATACATTGTGGCCGTCAATAAAATTGATGGGATTGAAGGTAATGAGATATTTATCCAGGCCAGCAAAATTCCTATAAGCCGAAATTACCGCGAACAGGTAATTGGCCAGGTAGTTACCAACAGGCTTTGGGATAAAAAATAAAACGGCCTGCTACGACAACCTGTGCCGTAACAAACACGTTTTACACTGCTTTTAAGTCATAAGTACTAAGTCAATTGATGTTTTTTCGACTCAGAACCTGAGGCTTTCGACTACCCCGTTAAACACGGTATTTATTTTTTATCACAAACCAAGAACACCACGCCCCTTGCGGGTACGTTAACAGTTATTCCGCCGCTGGTGCCAGATGAATTTGCAGCAAGCGTGGCATACCCAGCCGGACCACCAACATCGCCTGCAGGGCCGTTGTTGTTAACGGTTACCTTACCCGAATACGATCCGTTATCCGTGCCACCCTTCAAGGTATAATAGTAATAATTAGACCCGGTATAGTAATTTTTGAAATTGATACTAACTACCTTATCGGTACTACTTTTATTCACCAGGGTAACACCAGCTTCGCCCGATGTGAATGAAGATGCATAACTCACAATATCGGTACTTCCACTAACTGTCGAACTGATCATCCTGTCGCCAAAGTATTTTTGAAAATAATACAGGTAATAGAATGCCGGCCGCGGGGTGAAATTTGTAGTACCATCCTGGTTAAAAGTAAATAAACCATGGTCGTTACCATCGCTGCCTCCGTTAGCCAGATCCCAGCGGCAGGCCATGCTTACCTGGTTTTTAATTAACTCGCCCAGTACTAAAACAGCATGCACACCACTCACGTAAGAAACCTGTTGCCTTGAACCAGTTGCAAATATATTCCACTCGTCAAGCGCAATGGGCTTTTGAGCCACACCAGCCTTTTGAACAGAATTTTTTACCCAACTTACCATTGGAGCGGTAACTGCCGACGGCGTTGCCAGGATAACGTCGGGTGTTGAATTTTGATTATAAGGGGTATAATAATTATGCACTACAAAAAAATCGGGCGATGATCCGGCAGCAGATAAAACACCCGAATTCCAGTTTTGCCCACCTGTAGTATTGTTTTGGTCGTCTGTTTCGGTTAGTACAATACCTATTTTAATGGAGACACCTATGTCGCTGGCAGCCTTGCGCATCGAATCGGCAAAAACCTTAAAATGTGTTCCGTATAGCTGCCCCGTTATAATTTCGGGCTGGCCATCCTTATTTTTCGATACGTCAATACGATACCCGGCCTCCCAGTTGCCGAAATTTTCATTCCCTACCTCCCATAATTTAGTTCGGCCCCTATCATTCCTTACCCACTGTGCGGCGTAATGCGCGGCAGTTTCAACCGGGTGATCGTTCAGCCCATAACGGGCGTAGCCATAATTTACGGTGATGATACCGGTACTATTTGTTTTTTGTAACAGCGAATAGTAATTGCTAAGGCTTATTGACCAGCTATCGGTTACCATTCCGCTCCAATACCCACTGGTAGGATCGGCGCTGCCATCGGCCTTTAATAATTGAGCAGGCACATCAGCCGGTTTACCGCCCGCGGGCAAATCATAAAAATACACATCAGACAAACTGCCTCCCGGCGCCCTGATAATGTTGGGCGATAGATTGGTGATGTTTTTTACCAGGCCTGCGTCGGTATATTGACTGGTAAACGGATTCATGTTATTGCCAAACAGGTTGTTTGATACCTTCGAGACTACCTGGGCAAAATCTGCAGTGACGGTAACTGAGGATGCAGCTGGCTTTGTTGCACTTGTTGTAGCTGGCTTTGTAAATGTTTTAGCTGTCCAGCTATCTAAAAAAAAACCTTGCGAAACTGCGATGCCGGGGTCGGTTGGCGAAGTAATTGGGCCCGTTGCCCCCCCGTTGCCTGTATCAACAACCGTTGTATCGGTCTTTTTATCCTTTTTGCATGCCGTTAAAGTTATAAGGGCCAATAATATTGTAAATACACTATTTATTATCACTTTCATTTTCCTGTTTTTTACCGTAACGGTATTTATCGGGCCTTTTTCTTTGCCTTTGGTTTGTATAAATTAAGCTACTGACGCTTTTAAGCCAACGTGCGGGCCATGCATAAAGCCCGCAACCATATAGGTTGATCTGAACTCGTTGGGTGTAAATTGTTTTTTGCGTTTAAAAATCCTGTTGAAATTGGATATGTTGTTAAAACCGCACTCATAAGCTATCTCGGCCACCGTAGTTGTCGAGTCAATGAGCATCCGTGCGGCGTGTCCTAACCTTATTTCGTTTAAACTATCGGTAAAAGTTTTTCCGGTGCGCTTTTTTATAAACCTGCTGAAAGAGGCCTCGGGCATGTGAACAACACGGGCAACCTCGGCAAGGGAAACCTTGCGGTTGTAGTTGGTATTCATATGCTCAAATACTTTTTCGATACGGCGGCTGTTATGGTAAAATTTCTCGTTAATAAAGCTCGGATCCGACAAGGTTTTCATATCTGCCGATGTTGAAAGCTCGTGCAGTATGGATAACAATTCTAAAACCGATGTAAAGCCACTCTGCTTATTCAGCGCCATAAGCCGATCCTTAACCGTCATAATTGTTTCGGGCGAGAAAAGAACCCCTATTGGCGCACGCTGCAGCATTCCCTTTAAAAAACTAAGCTGGTTACGCTGTAAAAATTTCTCATCAAAAAGGTCTTTATGAAACTGGATCACAATCTCGGTTATCTGCCGGCTTTTACACTCGTTGGTAAACCAGCCATGATAAAGGCCGGGGCCTACCAGTACCAGTTCCAAATCGTCAATTACATCAATATGTCCGCCAATAACGCGTTTGGCCCCTTTGGCGTTTAAAACCAAATGAAGCTCATAATCGTCATGGTAATGAAGCGGTCCTTCAAAATTATTATCAACCTTCGCAAAAACAGTAAAGCAATCGCCTGCTGTCAGCGGGGTATTTTCGCGCATTACATTGCTTGTCGTCATAAAATAAGCTGTATCACAAAATTCAAAAACAAGTTAGTTAGGCTAGGTAGCTGTATAAGATGGTTACTTTGCAACGGGGCTATTCACTCTGCTCTTTGGCTGCAACATCGTCTACTATCATTGTTCCCGAGGCGTTGCCCATCGCAATCAAAACTTTAAAACTTGCGGCCTTTTGGGGTATTTTAATCACTTTAGTATAAAGCGTCCATTGCTGGTCGCCGGTTAGGCGGGCAATGTTGTCGCCACCATTTATTTCTTTATCGTTACTATCCAAAAAAGCAACACTAAACAGGGCTCCTTCCCAATCATTTTTGCCTTTAACAACATTTAAGGTTTTTAACCACGCGCTAAATTCGATGGCTGTAGCTTTTTTAGGAATCCGGACGGTTTGATCAATCCCAACCCACTTATCGGTGCTGGTGGTTACAATGGCGCAGCTGTTTTTGCCACTTTTAATATTCCATGGGGTAATTTGCCCGCCACCATCATTCCAGCCATAAAAATCATCTTCAAAGCCGCCGTTGGTTAGCAGATTTTTTTGCGCGTTGGCTTTTAACATCAGCAATATCAAACCCACGCTGAATATTATTTTAATCGCTTTCATCAGTCAAATGAATTTTAAATATCGCCGCCAGGTTTATCCTGGCGACGATATTGATCAGGCCTGTTAATTGTGTTATTTAATATTTACAAGACCAACATCATCCATACTAAAAGTAGATGAGTTACCACTAAATTCCTGGAAAACCAGTGCACTGATGCTTGAAGGCAGCGGATTGCCGGCATCTACCCAGTTGGCAATTGGAATTTGATAATCGGTCCATTTGCCTTCTGTAAGTGTTATCTGCACGGCAGTGTTAAAATTGTAATTAAGTACCAGGTGGATATTTTTACCGGTAGTGCCCTTGCCGCCAAAAATTGAAAACTTAAGGGCTGTATTAGCATCAACACTGTTTCCGCTGCCCGGCTGTATTACATAACCATCGTACCCGCCGGTGTAGCTGTATGTTCTGGATTTTGTACCTCTCCTGAAATTGGTATTATCATCCTTCGCTCCGGCACCCCAGCCATAATCGCTCCAGCCGTTTTCGTACCCATCTTCAAAAATTGCTGTATTGAAGCCAAATATGGAATTGGTTTGCTTTGCTGACGAAACGTTGTTTGATAATAAGCTTGTGCCCGAAGTTACAACCGGACCGGTACCTACGCCGCCGCCTTTAGTAGCCGATGTGGTAACCAGTAAATGTGCAGCAGTTAAACCTGATGGCACTTTTACGGTTATCACTGTAGGCGATTTGGTAAGTACCGTAGCCGGTACTGTACCAAATGATACACCTGTGAGGCCATTAAATGTTGTACCTGTTATGGTAATAACATCGCCGGCGTTACCTGCCAGCTGGCTAACTGTTGTTATGCCAGGGGTAGGCTGTTCAATTATAAAAGGGGTACTAACTTTTCCATGAGCGGTAACAACGGTAAGTACGTTACTTGTAGTGTCGTTACTAAACGGCACCGTGGTAGGCACTGAAAACTGAAGCGTGGTATTTGATGAATATGCTATGTTAAAGTATATAGAAACACCATTAATATAAATTGCTTTAGTTGTGCTTAAATTATTACCTATCACTGCATATAAGGTTCCTATCTTGCCGTCGCTTGTTGTTGAATCAAAAGCTGTAACGGTTTGCGATGTTTGGGTGCTTTGGTAAACGGTGCGTATCCTGGTAATAACCGGAGGGCCATCCCCGCCGCTATCGTGCTTTTTACAGGAGCTGATACTGAATACCACCACAAGCGAAAGTATGCAGTAAGAAAATATCGATTTTAAATTTTTCATAGCTGTATTTATTTAAAAGTGTATGGTACTGCTGGTTCTAATAATTTAGGGTCGGCGGTTGTTTCATTAATTGGTATAGGCAATAAAAAGTCGGTGCTTTTTGGCGTAACCGCGCTATGGTAAACAGTTTTACGGTCATTGGCGTAAGTACCCCTTTCCTGCTGGCTTATAAACTGCGTAGCCAGTGGGTGGCTGTTATTCAATATACCATTCCATCCATCAATGCGGCAAAGGTCAAACCAGTAGTCGTTTTCGATAGCAAACTCATGCCTTCTTTCCGTCAAAATATCATCCTGGATAATAGTAGTAGGCACAGCATTGTTAAAGGTGGCGTCATAGTTAGGGTTAGCAACTGCGTGGTTACGTTTTATAACTGTTAACGGTGCCAGGTTTGCCCTTTTCCTGATTGCATTGATGTAAGCCAAAGCCTGGGCATCTGTAGAGGTTGAGTTTTTGCCAACAATTGCCTCTGCAGCAATTAAATAAACTTCGGCATAACGCATTAAGTACGTATTGTTTGCCGCAGATTGGGCCGCGCCTATGCCGCCATTATCGGCAGGAGTACCAACCACGTATTTTTTGATAGCAGCATCGGTTCCCTGTGAATTAATATTATCCGGTACGGTATAACCTCCTGCCGCTGCAGTAATTTCGGGGTAAACATCCTTCGCTTGCATAATTGTAGCATGCAGGCGTAAATCTCCGCCTTCATAAGAATTTTGCAAGTCAATTGTGGGGCCTAATACGCTATAGCCATCGCCGGTACCGGTAATAATACCACTGGCGGCTAATGAAGCCTGTGCCGGGTTACCGTGACCATACGATGCACCGCCGGCCCATTGCAACTGGCAAATGCTTTCTTCGTTGTTATTATTGGCTGTTTTAAACAGATCGTTATAGGTTTTATTAGGCAGATCTATACCATACAATTTAAACTCTCCGCTGTTAATCACTTTTTGTGCTTCTGCAAGTGCATTAGGGTAATCCTGCATATACAGGTATATTTTGGCCAGCATAGCCGAAGCTGAGCCACTGGATACATGGCCTTGAGTGATAGAACCAGTCCTGATCATCTTGGTACAATTTGCTTCGGCAAATTTCATATCCTTAACCATAAAGGTGTATATGTCTTCTATCCTGTTGCTATTTACCTGAAAATTGGTTAAAAAGTTACTGGCATCCTCAATAATGGGCACCGCGCCCCATAACCTAACAATATGGAAATAAGCCATGGCACGCATAAAATGGGCTTCGCCCAGGGCGTTATTTAAAACAGCCGGGGTTACATCCGCGCCTGCTCTTGGGGGCATTAAGTTGATCAGGGCATTAGCCTGCGCAACAACAGTCCATAATGACGACCATGCGGCATCATTCTGCGAATTGAGGTTGGTAACGGCGCCGTTCAGGTTGCCAAAATCGGTAACATCTGATGAATAGCTACGGCCGTTACCGCCGGTCATCTCGCACACAGCCCAGCCTGGTTTAGCCACATAATTAAACCAGAGTGAATTGTAAAGGTTGATTGTACTTGATGATACCTGGGCATCGGTTTTATAAAAATTATCAATTGCTATCGCGTTTTCGGGCGGCCTGTTGAAGAAATCTTTTTTACAGCCTGTTACAGAAACAAGGCCAATGACTGCCGCGCTGATTATATATTTAATATTTGCTTTCATTTTAAGTCTTTTATGGTCAAATTAAAATTCCGCGTTTATTCCAAAAGAAATAACCCTTGGCGAAGGATACCTTCCCAAATCTACATTGGATAAAAACACGTTTTGATTTTGCTGGCCAACTTCGGGGTCAAGGCCTTTATAACCTGTTATTACAAACAAGTTTTGTGCACTGCAATACACTTTTAAACCACTAAGTGCAATACGTTTAGCCCAGGCTGCCGGTACGTTATATCCTAAACGTACATTTTGAAACCTTAAAAAAGATGCACTTTGCAAAAACCTGGTCGACATGTTAAGGTTCGGGTTAACACCGCCCTTTGGAGCCGGAATGGTTGCATTAGGGTTTGATGGGCTCCAGTAATTTGAAGCTTCGGCAAGCTGATTGGTATATAACCCATTCAGGCCTTCTATAGTGTAGTCAAGGTAATTGAGCACTTTGCCGCCATAAGAGCCATACAGAAATATAGACAGATCAATACCTTTATAACTGAAATTATTGGTAAAACCATAGGTAAAGGTTGGGTTTGGATTACCAATAGCACTCATGTCGCTTGCATCAATCTTGCCATCATGATTGGTATCAACATATTGTATATCACCCAAAGTTGTTGAACCAAGGGTACCCAGTGTAGTGCTTATAGGCTGGCCAAATTGTATTGGCGCATTTTGCAGCTGGTCTTCTGTTTTAAATATTCCTTTAACAGTGTATCCATAAAACTCGCCTATAGGGCCGCCAACTTGCGTACGTGTAACCGGGATTTGTAAAAAGCCCGAGGTAACGCTGGCATTAATGATACTGTTGTTGTAGGTAGAAACCACTTTATTAACATAATGGCTAAAAGTCACCGTTGTATTCCAGTTAAAATTCTTTGAAACGATGTTTTTTGAATTGATGCTGAACTCGATACCTTTATTGCTAACCTCGCCTCCATTTACATAAAGCGAACTGATTCCGCCAAGATAATTGGGCCCGCCGGTTAAAAATTCTGGCAGCGGTGCCTGGAAAAGGAATTTTTTCGAGGTTTTATTATACCAGTCCGCAGCTACATTAACCCTGCCGAATAAAGTAAAATCCAAACCTATATCAGTTTGTATAGATGTTTGCCAGGTAAGGTTAGGGTTATTATAATTTGATACGTTAAAGCCGGTACCTAAACCTGTGATTGTGGGGTTAAGTGCAGATCCGTACTGGTAGCCCGGTATGTTCTGATTACCAACCTCACCATAACCAATTCTGAATTTCACATTATCAGCTACACTTTTAATGCCAGCCATAAATGATTCGTTTGAAATCGTCCAGCCAAGGGCAGCTGATGGGAAATAACCTGTCTGGTGGCCTTGTGCAAAGTTTGATGACCTATCCGACCGGATGGTGGCAGTTAAGCTGTACCTGCTATCGTAGTCATAAATTGCACGGGCATAAAAGGATTGCAAAGTATTAGACGATTTATTTTCGCCGATAGAAGGTATTTTAGCGCCGCCAAGGTTAAGTGTTGGTAAATCGTTACTTAAAAAAGTATCGGTACCGGCACTCATACTATTGTACATGCCTTCATTCAATTCATAACCCGCAGTTGCAGTTACGCTGTGTTTTTGGGCAAATGTATGGTTGTAGGTAATATATTCTTTCCAGTTCCAGCCTAAAGCCTGATCTGTGTATTCACTTAATTTGGCTACAGGGTTACCATATATAAGCGACGGGTTGGTAGGCGATGTTACGGTGTATGAAGGGAAGAACAGTACACTTTTCGAAAAATTATTATAACCGCCAATTTCCGATCTTAACGTCAGATTTTTCAAAAAGCGAATATCAGCGTAAAAATTCGCGTTTATCTGGCTGCGCACCAGGTTGTTGGTGTTTAAGCTTGCCAATGCAACAGGGCTTATAAAAACGCCGCTGCCGTATGATGCAGGAGCAACGGTATAGCTGCCGTCTGGATTGCTGGCCGCCTGATCTGGAGCATTCAATAATGCCTGGTAAACAATACCGCCGTTATCACTCGCGCCTATGTTTTGGTCGGTACGGTTCAACGTCATATTTGAACCAAGTTTAAACCAATCCTTCAATTTCCCCTCAACATTGGTACGGAAAGAGTAGCGTTTAAAGTTTGACGCTATGATGGTGCCGTTTTGTTTAAGGAAACCGCCTGAAATATAATAATTCACGTTTTCGGTACCACCATTCATCGAAAGGTTATGGCTTTGCATCGGCGCGGTTCTGAACACTGCTTTTTGCCAATCGGTACCCGGGCCAAGTACGGTGGGGTCTGCAAACTCGCCCCTGCGGCCTATGCCGGTAATATCGGCTATCTCGTTTTGTATAGCGGCATACTGCGGCAGGTTCATCATTTTAAGGAAATGCCCTTGTTGCTGAATACCGTAATAACCATCATAATTTAAATGAGCCGAGCTATTTTTACCTTTTTTTGTGGTAATAATGATAACCCCATTTGAGCCACGGCTACCGTATATAGCTGTAGCCGACGCATCTTTCAAAATATCAATAGATGCAATATCATTTGGGTTAATGTAGCTTAGGGGGCTAACTGTATTTTCGCCATTATTTTGATTTTGGGTGGTATAGGCCGAACCATCAATATACACACCATCAACTACATATAAAGGCTCATTTGAACCCGAAAGAGAGGTTATACCCCTGATGTGCACAGACGCCGAACTACCCGGCGCCCCTGTACCGTTGGTAACGGTAACACCTGCGGCTTTACCCTGCAGTAACTGATCAACGCTTGTTTGTGGAATATTTTGAATATCCTTAGCGGTTACCGATGATATGGCGCCATTTACATCCTGGCGCTTTTGTACGCCGTAACCGATAACTACTTCAGCTAATTGAGTAGACGAAACACCCAACACAACATTGATAATTGTTTTTTTACCGATAACAACGTCTTGCGGCTTCATCCCGATAAACGAGAAAGTAAGTTCGGTAGCGCCATTGGGTACGCTGATGCTGTAATTACCATCTTTATCGGTTATAGCCGAAGCCTGGCCATTTTTTACCCTGACAGAAGCCCCCGGCAGGGTTATGCCTTTGTCGTCTGTTACTGTTCCTTTGATTACTGTTGCCTGGTTTTGCGCCCCTGCCCGGAAGCATACAAAAAGAGACAAAAACAGCAATGCCATTCGTAGAATTTTTCGCATAATTGATTTACTTAGTTTATTTGGTTTTTATTTGATTTATTGGTTCCGTTACTATAGCTGCCATCATCTTTTTTAACACGTGCAGAATTATTAATGAAAATCATTAATGTTTATGCGCCTGTTGTTCCCATCAATAAATGACAAACAATTGCTTTAATAAAATTGGTTATATAAGCTTATCAGGTTTATACTAAACCGGGCCAAATTATTGCCGGGCATTAATACATGTTTATAATGAGGGTAAAATTATATGCGAAACCAAACCCGGTTGTGGATAAATAGGGGTACAAATGTCAACCTGTTTTAACACACTGATTAATAGATATTTAATTGAATTAACTAAAGAATTTTATTAAAAAAAGGCGCAAAAAAGTTACAAATGTATCCCTATAAACGATTTAGCACTTCCTTCTGAACTGAAAAAATAGTATCACTGTGATGAGGTCAACGGGCTATTTTAACGGGGATCTTCTGGGTGACGCTTGGTTGCTGATGCGTAAAAAAAGTGTTACACTTTGATACACAGTATCGTCTTTGAAAAGGTTTATGATTTGATTGTTTGAACCTATAGGTAGTTCACTTAAGGTGTCTAAAATTAAAAAAAAGACCGTCATTATAAGGTACTGACTGTCAATATCAAATATCCGTCATTGAGGTACGAAGCAATCCTCTATATGTTAAGTCCCAGGTAGTTCGGGATTGCTTCGTACCTCGCAATGACGGTAGTTTAGAAGATTCGTTTAACTATATCCGTTGCACGTCATAACGATTTTTTCCAGGGATATCCTGATAGGTACTCGCAATGACGGCAGTTTACACCACGCTAAGATTCTACCTCTTCAGCAGCCTCGGCGTACTTTGAAGGGATGGTATTGTACTCGGCTTTAAACATCTTCACAAAATACTTCTGGCTTTTGAAGCCTACTTTATGGCAAATTTGGGAGATGGTTAAGTGGCCTGTTTCCAATAGCTGGGCGGCGCGTTTCAACCTCATCGACCGAACTAACTCATTGGGCGTTTTGCCTGTGACGGCAAGGATTTTTTTGTAGAGGGTGTACCTGCTTACAAAAACTTCATTACTCAATTCTTCAACCGAGAAATTGGGGTTGGAGATGTTACTATCAATCAAAATAAGCACCTTTTTCATAAACTGCTCGTCCGGCGAATCGATATGCATCTCAGTCGGGCTTACCTCTACCTGTTTGGTATAGGTTTTACGCATGCTTTCCTGCTGGCTCAGTATATTCCTGATTTTTGATTGTAGTATCTCGAAGTTAAAAGGCTTGGTAAGGTAATCTGTTGCACCGGTTTCCAATCCTTTTAATTGCTGGTCTTCGCCGGTTAAGGCAGTTAACAATATTACCGGGATATGCGAGGTGCGTTTATCATTTTTTATCTTTAGGCAAAGGTCGATACCATTCATCTCGGGCATGCTGATATCGCTTACTATTAAATTAGGATGTTGCGCCAGGGCCTTTTGCCAGCCTTTTTTCCCGTTTTCAGCTTCAATCACATTGAATGCCGATTTTAGATTGTCCTTAATATAAAACCTGAAATCGTCATTGTCTTCAACCAATAATACTGTTGGCCTTTTGCCATCCCTGCTCTCTTTATTGGAATCGTTTTTGGGCAGGCTATATAACGGAGCAAGCTCGGTATCATGATCAAACGGCATCATCGTATCTGTTAAAACACTGATATCCAATTGCACCAGGGGCAATAAAACCGTAAAGCAGCTGCCCTGGTTAAATTCACTCTCAACATATATCTGCCCTTCGTGCAGCTTAACAAACTCCTTGGTTATGGATAGGCCTATACCGCTCCCCTGGTTAAGCATTGATCCGGGCAAGTCGTTCTGAAAAAAGGGATCAAAGATCCGGCTCAATTTATCGGCAGCAATCCCAATACCAGTATCAATAACTCTTATTTCTAATAATTGCTCAGCGGTATCCTTTTTATCAATCAGGTTAATTAAAACGCTTACCTGCCCTCCTTCATGGGTAAACTTATAGGCATTTGACAGCAGGTTGAACATGATCCGCTCTATTTTATCATGGTCAAAGCTTGTGTAGTAGGTGTCTATTTCCGAATCGAAAATAAAGCGGATGCTTTTTTGATCGGCCACATCGGTAAACGCAAACGAAAGGTCTTTTATAAAGCCAATGATGTCACCGTTCATTTTATGCAGCTTTAATTCCTGGTACTCCATCTTCCTAAAATCAAGCAATTGATTTACCAGGTTTAGCAGCCGTTTAGCATTACGGTTTACCAGCATCAGCTGCCGTTGCACCTCAGGTTCGGCAATCTGTTTCAGGATCTTATCCACCGGGGCCATAATGAGCGATAGCGGGGTGCGAAACTCATGGCTTACATTGGTAAAAAATTTAATCTTCATTAAATCCAGCTCGTGCATCCGCTGCGCTTCTTCCCGCTCCTTCTCGATAGAAAATTGCGTACGTATTTTCTGGATACCCCTTCTTCTTAAATATAACAATGAGCCTACTGCCAATAATGTATATAAGATGTAAGCCCACGTGGTTTTCCAAAATGGCGGCGATATATTGATATTTAACGTAAGCTCCTTCCCCTTCCAGCTTTCGTTGCTGCCGGCGCGCACCCTAAACACATAGTCGCCCGGGTCAAGGTTGGTATAAGTGGCTTTGCGCACCTTGTTATCGGCGTTTATCCACCGCTTATCAAAACCGTCCATCCGGTATTGGTAATTTATTTTATCGGGGTTAAAATAATTAAGCGCCGCGAATTCGATAGCAAAAACGTTGTCATTATATTTTAGCTTAAGGTCTTTTAAATCCACGATAGACTGTGTTAAAATCACCGAGCCGTTCACCTTATCTCCTACTTTTACCGACTGGTTAAAGATTTGTAAATCGGTAAAAACCAAATTTGGCGGATTGGTGCTATTCAGGATATTTGAAGGTCTGAAAATATTAAACCCGTTGCCGCCACCAAACAGCAGCTCCCCTTCCCTGGTTTTGTACGATGAGTTTTCGGTAAACTCGCGCCCTTGCAGCCCTTCGGTTTCATTGTAATTAACAAAACGAAACTTAAGCTTGCCCGCCGAACGATCGATAAAAATACTTGATAAACCATTCGGGGTACTTACCCATATATTATTACGGCTAAACTCCTGCATATCAATCACCGTATTATCGGGCAAGCCATCAAGCTTATTAATATTGGTAAATTTCCCGGTTTTGTAATCAAATATGCTGATGCCTTCCCGGGTACTTATCCAAATTAGGCCATCTTTATCTTCCAGTATATTATTGGTATTGTTGTTGATGAGGCTGTTGGGGTCCTTTTCGTCATGTAAGTAATGCAAAAACTGGTGGTCTTTTTTTACCAAAAGGTCTAAGCCGTAAGCCGTAACAATCCATAAATTTTTGCGCCTGTCTTCAATAACCGAACTGATGTAATTGGAGTGGATAGAGCTTTTATTCATATCTCCATCAAACCGGTATGTGGCAACCACATTCCGGTTTTTATCAAGCACATTTAAACCTGCCGACAAGGTGCCCACCAATAAGTTATGGTCGCTATCCTCGGTTATAGCACAAACCCTGTCTTCAGATATGCTGTTTGCATTGGCATCGTTATGCCGGTAATGTTTAAACACTTTGCCGTCAAAACAATCAAGGCCGCCATAGTAGGTGCCTATCCAAAGTTTTTGCTCGTGATCAATAAATAGCTTTACTACAACATTGTTGGTAAGGCTGTTTTTATCGGCGGCGTTGTGCAGGTATTGTTTAAAGCTGCCTGTTTTCCTGTCCCAGTAAATCAGCCCGCCGCCGTTGGTGCCTATCCATATATTGCCCTGTTTGTCCTCAGCAAAACTATTTACGTCGCTAAAGGGCAGGCTGTTTTTATCAGAAAGGTGATGAGTGTAGCTGGCAAATTTTATAATATTCTGGTGATAATAACTTATCCCCCGTTTGTAACTGCCGCACCAGATAATGCCTATATCATCTACATAAACACAGGTGATGCTATTTTGACCTACTGTTTTATCATCATCTTCGCGGTTAAGCAGGTATTGAGTTGTAAAATCCTGTTTGTTAAGTAAATTAATCCCTCCATGATCTGTGGCAATCCAAATCCTGTTTTTCTGATCCTGGATAACATCTGATATAACATCGGTATTTATGGTGCCCGTGGCTTTTAAAATATGTTTAATTACTTTGTTTTTGGGGCTGATGAAAAATACACCTTTTGAATAACTGGGTACAAACGCCCAGATATCATCCTGCTTATCAATAAAAATTTTATAGGTGGTACTTAATGCCGCGGGCAGCTGTTCAAGCTTCAACCGGTAATTAACCTTGTAGCTCTTAGGGTCCAGCCGCTCCAAAACGCCGGCGCCAGATATGAGCCATATATTCCCTTTTGAATCAACCGACAGATCGGTAACCAGGTTTGAATAAATAGATGTGGTATCCCCCTGTTTATGAAGCAGGTTGATGGTTTGCTTTGTTACAGGATCGTACTTAAAGATGCCGAGGGTAGCGTTGTGCTCCAAAAACCAAAAATTGCCCAACCTGTCTTTTTTTATGGCTAAAATGTACGTATCGTACACCTTAATTTTGTACATAAAATCCTTCAGGTCTTTGCTGAACTTTTCGGTAGCAGGGTCGTAAATATTAAAGCCTGTACGGGTTTCAATCCACAGTTTATCTTCCGGTCCGGGGTTTATGCTTACGATGTAATCATCATCTAACGTAGTGGTATCGCCGGCAACGTGCTTAAAGCTTTTAAAACTATAACCATCGTATTTGTTTAAACCCGATAGCGTACCAAACCACATAAAGCCCTTTTTATCCTTATAAATACAGTTTACCTGGTTGTGCGACAGGCCTGCATTGATATCAAGATGCGAAAACCGGAACTGGGTATTTTGCGCGTTTACCTGGTTTAAAATAAACTGCGTTAATATAAATAATAACAAAGCCCTGAGCTTCATGGCGGTATTCGGCGTAAATATTGGTTTATAATCCCGGAAAAATAATCTTAAAGATATAATTAATAAATCCCTAAAAAGAAATTTAATTGTTTAAAATACAATTTATAAAGATCAGGCATAACTGCTGATTACGTGAATACCATTTGATTTTAATTATTTATGAATTTACCTTTCATTTTGCATCTGGTAAATAATTAACAATTTTTAACAATCATATTTTGGTATTATTACTGTTATCCATCATATCCTCATTCCTTATGCCATCACAAACCTGCAAAACCCTGAAGTTCCTTTTTATTGCCTGTTTTTTATTTATAGCCCGGCCATCATCGGCCCAAACCAGCTATCATAACATCATATTTACTATCGACTCATTGACAGAGGTTGGCCTGCCAAAATCGGCATTGATGAAGGTTGATAAGCTTGATGCACTGGCACGCAAAGAAAATAACGTGCCGCAGATGGTACGCGCGGTTATTTACCATGCCAAATTCCTAACTTATTTGCAGGAAGATGCACTTGTGAGCGTTATTACCGCTTTGAAGGCCGATATAAGCCGCTCGTCTTACCCGGTTAAGCCGGTTTTACAATCGTTTTTGGCCGATATGTATTGGAACTACTATCAGCAAAACCGGTACACATTTGCAGGCAGAAGCAAACTGGAAGTTCCTGACATCGATTTCAGAAAATGGGACCTGGCAACTATTATTAATGAAACCACCAGGCTTTACCAATTATCATTACACGATGCCGACAAAGAGCAAAACACCTCGCTTGATATTTTAGACGGCCTTTTGCAAGGCGATAAAAACACCCGCTTTTTAAGACCTACGCTATACGATTTGCTTTTACACCGGGCGTCTGATTTTTTCCTGGCAGACGAGCCGGCACTTACCAAACCCAAAATGCCATTTTCAATAAACGATCCGCGTTTTTTTGGCGATAGTAAAACCTTTGCTGCACTGGATGTCAAAACTACCGACACAGCATCAACTTTTTATCGCGGCATCCGCCTGCTGCAACAGGGACTGGCGTTCCATCTGCAAAAAAATGACAGGAAGGCCTTGGCCGACCTTGATATGAAAAGGCTCACTTTTTTGTACGATAAAGCTACACTGGGCAATAAAAATACCCTGTACCTTGCTGCTCTTAAAAATATCGCTGCCGATACTTCGGCAGGTGTTATTTGTGCAGATGCATTATTTGCTATTGGCAAATATTACGGTGATGTAGATAGCTTAACTACCGCCATGATTTACCTGCAAACGGCAATGGCCGGCTACCCTAAAAGTCCAGGTGCACAACGCGCGGGCAACAGGATAAATGAAATTACCCAAAAAGAGTTACAGGTTAGTTTTGAGGATGTGAATTCGCCGGATATACCTATCCTTGCTGGTTTAAAATACCGCAATATTAGTAAGGCGCGCTACCGTATTTATAAGGTTACCGATGCACAGCTCACCTATATTGGAAAACTGGACGGGCACTATGGTTCTATCGGGACAGGTAAAAGCACTCTGGCTTTTATTAAAACCTTAAAAGCATTGCAAGACCAACAACTGAATCTGCCTGTAACCACCGATTTAAAGGCACACACTACCGAGTTTAAAATTGACGCGCTAAAACCGGGCAAGTACCTTTTATTGGCTACTGAGCAAAGCGGCAAAGATAGCCTTATCCAGCTGGGTATGTTTAAAGTAAGCAAGGTGGCGTATATGATGAGAACAAGGCCCGACAGAAAACGGGAGATTAAAGTAACTAACCGCGAAACAGGCGATATGCTGGCAGGTGCGACTATAACCATCACTTACAGCCCGGAGAGGTATAGAAATACAAAAAAGAAGCCGGTGGTTATCACCGGAGTAACGGATACTAACGGCACGTTTATTTTTGATTCAAAAGGCAATCAATATACTGCATCCATAAATTACCGGGGCGACCATTTAACAGATAACGAAAGAAATGAGATTTACTCGCCACAGCCTATCTTAAATAATGCACCCGTTATCAGAACCGTATTTTTTACCGACAGGCAAATTTATCGCCCAGGCCAAACCATTTACTTTAAAGCCATGGAGCTGCAAAGTGTAAACGGCAAAAGCAGTATTATGCCCCAAGCCGATCTGGATGTCAAATTAAGTGACCAAAACAATAAAGAGTTAGGCACCACCCAATTACAAACCAACGAATTTGGAACTGCGGCTTCCTCTTTTATCATTCCGCAAAACGTGCTGAATGGATGGCTAACCCTATTTACCGCCAACGGCAGGATGATGGTTAAAGTTGAAGAATATAAACGGCCGACTTTCAAGGTTGATTTTGAACCTTTTACACAGTTTTACAAACTTGGCGACAGTATTATAGTTAAAGGCAAGGTAAATGCATTTTCGGGCTATGGACTATCCGGCGCAAGGGTGGTTTATAATGTAACAAGAGTGCCGGAAATGCGACCGTACTTTGACGCCGCCAACCAGGGCCGGAGAATTATGTATGGCAATAATAACAAGATAGCGATAATTGCTATTGATACCATTAAAACCGACGAACAAGGCAACTTCAAATTTAAGTTTTTGGCCAACGGTCCGGATAACGAAAATAAGGGCCAAACCTGCCGGTTTAGCATACAGGCCAACGTTACCGATGCCAATAGCGAAACGCATTTTGCAACCAGTGAGATCACCATCAGCGATAATCCGATCCGGTTGGAGGTCGATGTACCCGAAAAAGCTATTGACAGCCAACATGCCAATGCCGCTTTAACCATTTTTAATAGCAACGATGAAAAACAAAATGGCAGAGCCAACATCAAAGTGTATGAATTGAAAGGCCCCGATGCATTTTTCAGAAACCGACTTTGGGATGTACCCGATCAATGGTTGATGAGCAAAACCGAATACGAAAAATACTTCCCCAACTTTGCCTATAACCACCAAAATGAATATTCGAACTGGCAACGCCAGGAAAAAACAGCCGACCTGGATATCGACATCCAAAAGAGCGGCAACAATATCGACCTAAACAAACTCCTTAAATCAACAGGCGGCGTATATGCATTGGTTATCAGCGCCAAAAACGTAAACGGCGATACAGCATCTGTAATTAAGTACATTAATTATATTGCCAATAAAGCCCCTATACAAAAAGCCGAAGATTGGGTGACAGCCCAAACTACCTCCGTTGCAGCCAGGGAGCCCGCAACTTTTTATATAGGAATTGGCAAAGCCTGCAAGGTGCTTTTTGAAACGTATGATGGCCCCACACTGCTATCATCGCAACTATTGCAACTACAGGCAGGTGCGCCGCAAAAAATAAGCGTACCCGTGGTGCCCACCAGCAAAAATGCATTTACTGTACAATTTGAAATGATAAACGGCAACAGGCAATACCAATATTACCAACGCATTACGGTAAAAGACACGGTTAAGCCCTTAAACATCCGTTTTTTAACCATGCGCGACAAGCTGCAACCCGGAGAAAAAGAGCAATGGAAACTGCAGATAGACGGAAGCGACAACAAACAAACATCCGAGTTACTGGCAGGTTTATATGATGCCTCGCTGGATGATATTACCCGGCCGTTAAGCTGGCAAACAGATTTTGCCGAGTACCAGTATATGGCCCGCTATTTTGAGTGGGAAACCATACCGCCATCGGCCAATGATAACACTTCAGGAGACCAGCCATACCAGCCCTATTATGACGAAACCGCCCGAAATTATGAATCCATAGATAATTTAGGTTTTAACTACGATGGCGGCGATAATTATTTTTACGGCGGTAATAACGAAGGCATTGCGCCAGATAAAAAGAACGCGCTGAGCAATAAACAAATTGAAGCCAGGTATATGAGCAATGCCAGGCTTGTTAAAGGCGGCTACGATGTAATAGGCAAAGTTACCTGGAGGGGCAGAGTCGCTTCGGGGATAAAAATCAGCATCAATAATTCAAGTATAAGCACAACCATCAACGCATACGGGTATTTCAGGATCAAAGTACCTGCCGGGTCGATATTAACATTCAGCGGTAAGGGTTATGTAAGCAGGAAAATACGGCCGGTTAAGGGCGTAAAAATGATAGTGCTCATGAAAATCCCCATGGATATGCGCAGAGAATTGGCATTGGCCGATCCTGGTGTTAAAAGCCAGGAAGGTGACCCTAACGAGGATGTCAGGATAGATGAACCCGTTGGAAATGCTGATATAAAACAGGAGGTGGAAGAGGGTACTTCAAATTTCGCATCGGCGCCTAAATTCAAAACCGAGCGTAATGTTGTTCCTATGATGTATGATGAATTACGAGATGATAAAGTAGTTTTACGGGAAATACAAACCAAACCTGGCCAGAAATTTGATAAGGAACTTCTTATCCGTACAGCGAGAGAACTTGCTGCAGCACCCATAGCCACCCGCAAAAACTTTAATGAAACCGCCTTCTTTTACCCCCAATTGCATACTGACAATAACGGACAGCTGCTGATTGATTTTACCGTACCGGAATCATTAACCCGCTGGAAGTTCAGGGGCTTTGCGCATAATAAGGATTTGCAAAGCGGCTACATTGAACAGGAAGTTATCACCCAGAAAAAAATGACGATCAGCGCCAACATGCCGCGCTTTTTGCGCGAGGGCGATACGCTGGTGGTTTCGGCACGGGTTGTGAATCTATCAAACCAACATTTGAAAGGGCAAGCTAAACTGGAATTTACCAATGCGGTTACCTTGCAGCCCGTAGCGCTTTTTGGCAAATCAAAATATGCCGAACAGCCTTTTGAGCTGGACAGCACATCAACCGGGGCCGTATCTTTTAAACTGGTTATCCCTGCCAGTTTGGAGGCCCTCACCTATCGTTTAACAGCCTCAGCGGGCAATTATACCGATGGTGAAGAAAACACGCTATCCGTGCTCCCTAACAGCATGCTGGTTACCGAAACCATGCCCATGATGGTTCGCCCCGGCCAAACCAAAAATTTCACGTTTGATAAACTGGTTAATCAAAACAGCAGCACCCTAACCAATAAAACGTTGACCCTTGAATATACCCAAAACCCAGCCTGGACAGCTGTACAGGCGCTACCCTACCTGATGGAATTCCCTTACGAATGTTCGGAACAAATTTTTAGCCGGTATTACGCCAATAGCTTCGCGGTGAATATCGTGAACCATTACCCGCAGATAAAAAAGGTATTTGAACAGTGGAAAGCCGCAGATTCAAAAGCCCTGCTATCCAACCTCGAAAAAAATCCGGAGCTGAAATCAGTATTGCTGGAAGAAACCCCATGGCTGCAGGATGCCGTTGACGAAACCGAACAGAAAAAACGAATCGCGCTTCTCTTCGACCTGAATAAAATGAGCTATGAGTTGAATGCCAATTTAAACAAGCTGCAACAAAAACAATTGCAAAACGGCGGCTTCCCCTGGTTTGGGGGCGATTTTTCTGACCGGTATATTACCCAGCATATCCTGGCAGGCATTGGTCAGCTTGTTAAACTTAACATTGCGGATAAAAACGATGCATCGTTGGCGCGCATAAGCACCAATGCTGCCCGATATATTGATAATGAAATTAAAACTGATGAAGCTGCCGCAAAAAAGAACATCAAAAATTATATGGTCCGGGATATCAATTCCACCGAAATTCATGCGTGGTATGCATTAAGTTACTTTAAAAACAGAGAAACAAGTACAGAGATAAACATCATCCGCGCCCATTACCTGGCCCGGGCAGGCATGCAATGGGTACAGCAACCAGAATTTGAAAAGGCCATGATAGCGCTTACCCTCTATCGTTTTGATGAAAAGGAAACCGCCGCCCAGATCATCAAATCGCTACTGGAAACCGCCCAACAATCAGATGAATTGGGCATGTATTGGGCTACTAACAAGCCGGGGTATTATTGGTACCAGTCGCCGGTTGAAACGCAATCGCTGATGATCGAACTGTTTACCGAAGCGGGCAATAATACAAAAGCCGTGGAAGAAATGAAAATATGGCTGTTGCGCAACAAACAAACCAACAACTGGCGCACCACCAAAGCCACAGCAGCAGCCTGCTACGCGTTGCTGATTAAAGGCGACAATATACTTGCCGACACCACCGAAATCAATATCAGCTTAAACAACAAACCGCTGGCCGTATTAAAGCCCGGCATTAAAGCCGAAGCAGGCACCGGCTATTTGAAAACCACCTGGGTTGATGAGCAGGTGAAGCCGGCACTTGGTCATGTGCAGATAAGTAACAGCAGCAAAACTATTAACTGGGGGGCTATGTACTGGCAGTATACCGAAAAGCTGGATAAGATAACGCCATCAAACACCAACGTTCAGTTGGAGCGAAAGTACTTTATTCAAAAACAAACTGATGCCGGGCCAATACTTACTGCGGTTGATGCAGCCCACCAACCTAAAACAGGTGATGTACTAAAAGTAGTAGTTTACCTTACGGCCGATCGTGATTTTGACTACATCCAACTGAAAGACATGCGCCCCGCCGGTACGGAACCGATGGAAACCATATCGGCCTATAAATACCAGGATGGCTTGTACTATTACCAGGTAAGTAAAGATGTGGCCACCAATTTTTTTATAAGTGCACTAAAAAAAGGAAACTATGTATTTGAATATACACTGCGTGTTGTACAACCGGGCAATTACGCAACCGGCGTTACCAGTCTGCAAAGCATGTATGCACCTGAATTTAATGCGCACAGCGAAGGCCGCCGGATAGAATTTAAACTATAAAGAAAAACCAACCGGCTTTGGCACGGAATTGGTATTGACTGAATCATGCAGATAGTACACATCAATACCGGAAAGAAAGTTAAAAAGATCAAGAATTCAATTGTTGATTTATTTACAAGGGAAGTGATAACACTTAAGGCCATTCACAATCAATTGCTTGGTAATAAACAGGCTGATACATCGCAATTCACGGGCTTCATTGCCTGATCATCATATACCATCTACCTATGAAAATGAGCTTCTTTTTAAGAAGCTTTTTTTGTTTTAAGGGTTGCAGAAATCAATGCCCTAAACAACCGTCGTCATAAAAATTAAGCAATCGAGAACTGTGCATCTTTGCGAGGAAGGCAGGCGACGAGATTGCCACGCTATCGCTCGCAATGACAAATTGGTTTCCGTAAATACAATAAGTTGTTAACCACTATCCGTTGTATCTTTTTACACCCACAATGTATTGCAAAATAACATACACCTGCTATTACCGCCAGCCGCCGCCTAAGGCTCGGTATAAATTCACTACCGCCTGTAGCTCCTGCAACCTGTCGTTAACGCCGCTTAGCTGTGCGGCCAGCAGGTTTTGTTCAGATGTTAATACATCGGTATAATTGGTGGCCGAGCTATACCGTAACAACTCCTGTGTGTACTCAACCGATTTTTGCAAAGCGATGATCTGCTTGCCGCGGGCATCCTGTTTTTCAAGCGCGGTTTGGTGCGCATATAAAGCGTTGGATACCTCCTGTCCTGCTACCAGCAATGTTTTCTGGAGGCTGTTAAGTGCTTCCTGCTGCTGCGCCTGCGCGGTGCGTAAACGGGCTTTATTAAGTCCCTGGTTAAAAATGGGCTGGGTTAAGCCTGCCGCTATGTTGTAAAATATAGAATTGACAAAAAAGTCTTTTAACTGTAAGGTGGATAAGCCTCCTGATGCCGTGATGGTAAACGATGGATAAAAATACGTTTTAGCCACGTTGGTATTCTCAAACGCAGCGCGGAAAGCGTACTCGCTTTGCTGTACATCCGGGCGGTTAGTGAGCAATTGTGTTGGGATGCCCGCCTGTAATTCGGCGGCCATGTTCTGGGTGGCCAAACTACTACGGTTAACCGCGCCCGGCGGCCTTGATAACAGGATATCCAAAGCATTTTCGGTTTCGCGGATACTGCGCTTTAAATCGGGAATCGATACTTCGGCGGCATAGCGGTTGGCTTCACTTTGCACCACCGCTGCCCCGGTTACCACAGCACCAGCCTTAAGCTCCTTCATGGTTTCCACGTCTTTAATGCGATTTTTAAGCGTTTCAAGAGTAATTTCCAACTGCCTGTCCAATGCCAGCAGGGTAAAATAGTTATTGGCTATATCGGCAATCAACTGTGTTTGCACAGCCCGCTTAGCGGCATCGGTTTGCAAAAAACCAGCCAGCGCAGCACGTTTAGTGCTGCTTAGTTTACCCCAAACATCGGCCTCCCATGAGGTTGTTAAACCGGCCTGGTAAGTGGTAGTTAAAGTATTAACAATTGTACCGGCAGGATAATTTAAGCCTGCTGATGATTGTTTTGACCGGGTTACACCTACGTTGCCGCTTAACGACGGATAAAACGCGGCTTTGCTTTGCTGCAATGTGGCCTGCGCTTCCAGTATCCGCTGAACAGCGGTTTTAAGGTCAAGGTTATTATTCAGCCCTTCCTGTATCAGTGATTTAAGTATGGTATCGGCAAAAAGTTTTTGCCAGGGCATGGCCGCTATGGTAGTGGTATCGTTAGTTTGCCCATCGCGGTAAAGCCCGGTTGTGCCTATATCCGGCCGGTTATACGTTTTGGTTACTTTACATGATAGCATAACGCTAAATAGTAGCGTAAAGGGCAATATATATTTAAAACTCCGTCTGTTCATTTTATATCTTTTACTAAATTAACGGGCAGGTACCACTTCTGCCTCATCATCTTCATCTTCGGGTTTTGGTTTACGGCCAACTTTTTCCTGCAGGGATTGGAAAATGATAAATAGTATCGGGATTACAAATACCCCAAATACCGTCCCCACAAACATCCCTCCTACAGCGCCCGTGCCTATGGATTTATTGCCATTTGCACCGGCCCCCGTCGAAAACATCAATGGCATAATACCAAATATGAAGGCAAAAGACGTCATCAGGATGGGGCGCAAACGGGCTTCGGCGCCGGCAATGGCAGCGGGTATTAAATCCATACCTGCCCGGCGTCGCTCTAAAGCAAATTCTACAATCAGGATAGCGTTCTTTGCCAGCAAACCGATGAGCATAATGAGCGAAATTTGCAGGTAAATGTTACTGCCGATATCAAAAATCCAGGCAAACAGGTACGTACCGGCCAGGCCAACAGGCAGCGACAATAATACTGCGAATGGCAGGATATAGCTTTCATATTGCGCACTAAGTAAAAAGTACACAAACACCAGGCAAAGCATAAATATATAAGCCGATTGCGTGCCGGTGCTCAATTCTTCGCGGGTAAGGCCCGAAAATTCAAAATCGTACCCGGCAGGCAGCGTTTGTTTGGCAACTTCATTAATAGCCTTTATAGCATCACCGGTACTGTACCCCGGATTTGGAGAGCCGGAAACCGATATGGCCGTAAATAAGTTAAACCTTGAAATAGACTCGGGACCAAATACCCTTTTCAGTGTAATAAACGATGTTATTGGCGCCATGGCACCAGCCGCGTTGCGTACAAATATTTTACTCAGGCCAATTTCGTTGGCCCGGTAATCATAATCTGCCTGTACCATAACCCGGTATTGCTTGCCAAACTCATTAAAGTTTGAGGCGTATAAACCGCCGTAATAACCTTGCAGGGTATTTAATACACCTGTTACCGTTACACCAGCCTCCTTACATTTTGCCACATTAACATCTACCTGGAACTGCGGAAAGTTTGGATTAAATGATGAGTTAAGGTTTTGGATCTCCTTACGTTTTTTTAATGCCGCCTGGAAGGTATTACTTACCTTATACAATTCATCAACAGTATGGCCGCCTTTATCCTGTAGCTGAAACTCAAAACCGTCGCTGTTACCAAACCCCTGTAAGGTCGGCGGCGAAAAGTAAAACACATTCGCCTCGCGCATGTCTTTTGTTTTTGCCGAAAGCTGGGTGATAATACTTTGCAGGCTTTGGCTTTTATCTTTACGTTGGTCCCAGCCCTTCAGCTTCATGATCACCATGGCGTAGGCGCTGCCCGATCCGGCGATAAAGTTAAAGCCCACCAATTTAAGCGTATTAACTACCGATGGGATGGTATGGCCAATACTGTCTATCTTATTGGCTACCGCATCGGTACGTTCCATTGACGAGGCAGGCGGCAGGCTGATGGCAGCAAACACTGTCCCCTGGTCTTCATTAGGCACAAAGCTGGATGGGGTTGTTTTAACCAGGTAAATCAGGATGGACGAAAACACCACCACCGCCGCGAGGGCAATCCATTTGCGACCGGCCAAAAAGTTTACCGATTTTTTATATTTATTGGTTACCGCATCAAACGAGGTATTAAACACCACGTAAAAATGATTGATGAAACCATGTTTCTTTGTCCCTTTTTCATGTGGTTTTAAAAACAGTGCGCATAATGCCGGGCTTAAGGTTAGGGCATTTACAGCCGATAGCAAAATGGCTACAGCCAGCGTAATACCAAACTGCTTATAAAATACGCCTGTAGAGCCCGAAATAAACGTAACGGGTAAAAATACCGCCGACATAACCAGCGTGATGGAAACGATAGCGCCCGAAATTTCGTTCATAGCATCTACAGATGCTTTCCGCGCCGATTTATAACCCTGATCAAGCTTGGCGTGTACAGCTTCTACCACCACAATGGCGTCATCTACCACAATGCCTATTGCCAGCACCAGCGCAAAAAGGGTAAGCAGGTTAATAGTGAAGCCAAACAGGTTGAGGAAAAAGAAGGTACCCACAATAGCCACAGGCACCGCAATAGCCGGGATTAACGTTGACCGAAAATCCTGCAAAAACACAAACACTACTATAAATACCAGGATAAATGCTTCTATCAATGTACTGATCACCTTTTCTATCGAGGCATCAAGGAAACTGTTGGCATCAACCAGGTAAGTTATTTTCATCCCCTTAGGGAATTTTTCGGCAGCGGCCTCCAGGATTTTTTTCGATTCATTGATCACATCGCGGGCGTTTGACCCTGCTGTTTGGCTGATAGCCACCCCTACCGAAGGCAACCTGTTGGTTTGTATCTCGAAAGAATAATCTAACGAACCCAACTCAACACGTGCCACATCATTCAGGCGCAACATCTGCCCGTTACCTACCGATTTGATGATGATATCGCCAAATTCGGCGGCGGTTTTTAGCCGGCCTTTATAGCGGATAACATACTGGAAGGATTGCTTGCTGTTTTCGCCAAATTTGCCCGGGGCGGCCTCTATATTCTGCTCGTTGAGCGCTTCGGTAATATCATCAGGTATAAGATTATAGCGCGACATTACATCGGGTTTTAACCAGATTCGCATAGAATAATCTTTTGAGCCAAACACGTTGGCATTACCAACCCCGGTGACCCGCTGAATTTGTGGCACCAGGTTTATTTTGGCGTAATTTTGCAGAAAAGTTTCGTCGTAAGTTTTATTCTCGCTGTATAACGAAAAGATAATCAGGTTACTGCTTTGGCTTTTGGCTACCGTAACACCGGATTGCGTAACCACCAATGGCAGCAAACTTGTAGCCCTTGATACCCTGTTCTGTACGTTTACCGCAGCCAGATCGGGATTGGTGCCAACCTTAAAATATACGGTGATTGATGCCGAACCATCGTTACTGGCAGATGAAGTCATGTAGGTCATGTTCTCTACCCCGTTTATCTGCTCCTCCATCGGAATGATCACACTTTTGAGCACCACATCGGCGTTGGCGCCGCTATAAAAGGCCTCTACCTGTACAGTAGGTGGTGCGATATCCGGATATTGCGAAATTGGTAAGTTTATTAACCCTAAAATACCCAGTATTACCAGCAAAACCGAAATTACGGTGGATAGTACCGGGCGTTCTATAAATTTTTTAAGCATAGTATAGCTGTTGTAAATGAATTGAGGGATAAGAAACGATATTATTTAACGCCGCCGTAAACCGAACCGGCGCTAACTTCATTTGGCTTAATTTCGGTACCATCCTGCAGGTTACCCGAGCTTTCCAGCACAATTTTATCGCCGGCCTTTAAGCCATCGGTAACTACATAAAACTGGCCGGCCGTATTATCCATCACTTTAATGGCTACATTTTTTATTTTATGCTGATCATCAACCACGTAAACAAAACGTTTGTCCTGCAATTCATAAGTGGCGCTTTCGGGCACCAGTAAAGCCGATTTTACAACATTCGGGATGCGTACTACCGCACTGCTGCCACTGCGGATAAGGCCGCGCGGGTTTGCAAAATCAGCACGTACGTTGGCTGCACCGGTTGCTGTATTAATTAAACCGTTCACCGTTTCAACCTTACCGGCATGCTCATAAGTACTACCATCAGACAATATCAGCGAAACCGCGGGCAACTGGCTTAGCTTGGTTTTAAAAGACGTTTTATTTGTACTATCGCGACTAAAACCAAGCAGTTGCTTTTCGTTCATGGCAAAATATACGTAAACATTTGAGGTGTTGTAAACCGTGGTTAGCGGGTCTGTTGTACTGCTGGTTACCAGGCTGCCCAATTTGTAGGGTAACGCGCCTATAACGCCATTCACAGGGCTGGTGATGGTAGTGTACCCTAAATTTACTTTTGCATTTACCAATGCCGCTTTAGCCTGGGCCAACGCCGCCGCTTTTGATTGCTGCGTATACTCGGCCGATTCCAGTTCATAGTGGCTGATGATGTCTTTCTCCACCAGTGGTTTTACCTTATTCACTTGCATTTTGGCAAGTGCAAGATCAGCTTCGGCGGTTTTAATACCAGCCTCGGCGGTACGCACCTCCTGCTCATATTGCGGGGCATTAATTTTAAAAAGCAATTGCCCTTTRGTTACAACGGCGCCTTCATCAACATAAATTTTTTCAACATAACCATCAACCTTCGGCCTTATTTCGATATTTTGCTGCCCCTGTATACTGGCAGGGTAATCAACATTCAACGTGGCCTGGCGCGGTTGAACCTGCACTACTTTGTAATCCAACACCTGTTGTGCCTGGCCGGCGGCCTGCTTATTTTTATTACCACACGATGCGGTTACTAAAACAATGGCCGGCAATAAAGACAGGGCATTAAAAAAACGTTTTGTTTGGATTTTTTTGGAAGACAGGATAAGCAACATCATTATAAATTAAATCATCAACACCACCGCGCACGGCAAAGCGGCCGCTAAATTCGGATATAGTTTCAATATAGATGCCTAAGCGGGCTATATTGTTACAGTAGGAATGAAAGATTTGTTTGATTAGATGATTACAAATCGTTTTTTTACGTATAAAGCAACTTATCTATGATTAATTTGCATCACTGTGAACCTCATATTCTATGTAAAACTTCTGTTGGTTGTACACTGGCTTAAAAGGCACTTTAGCCCATGCTTCTTTGGCCTGGCCATCCGGGTCGCAATCAGGGTCATAGCCAATATCCATTACCAGCACGCGGTTTTGCGTATTTTCTTTTAGCTTTTTATAAAGATTTACCGCCGGCATTTTCCAACCGTTATTCTTGGTGATATTTGGGTCAGTACGATCAACAGGAATCATGGCTACAAGGTCTTTATGGATGATCTTATCGTCAAGATATTCTTTCAGGGTGGCGTTATGGCTGCAATGGTGCCCTACTTTATATAAAACAGTATTATTCAACAGAAAATCTAAAGTAAAACCTGGCTTTACTTTGTCTTTATCCCATTTAATATCTTCCCATGAAAGCCAGTTGCCAGTTTGGGCATCACCAACAAATAATAAAACTTTACCGCTATCAACCAGTTCAAAAGCCAGTACCAGGCTGCTGTTGTTGGTGTAAGTATCCAGGTAAAGGGATAAGCGCTCGGCCTGGTCAAGCCACTCGTCGTCTATGGTGCGCCAGGCATTTTTTTTCATCTGATATTCTTTCGAAAACAACTTTGATGTCAGTTTTCTATCGTGCTTTTTGTCGAACGGAAAATTTCCCTCATCCGAATCCACCGGCTCGCCTGTAAAATTTTTCATCGCCGATAGATAGCCTTCGGCAAGGTTACTTATTGCGGCAAGTTTAGTGTCGTAAGTTTCATCCTTATTGGGATTAATATCAAACAGCAAATTGCTATTTCTTGGCGGCCCCAGTACATAAACCTTAACCGAGTTTTGAGGCAGGGCGGGCAAATCCAATACAGAACCCGGCGACAGGTAAGATATGGTTTTACCCAGTTTGCGCAAATTATCAATACCCATTTGCGGCACTACCGGCGGACGTTTTACTTTCTTTTCGGCTTTTGGTACTTCAGCATCATCGGCTGCCAGATAAAAACCCAAAACATCACAGATGCGGCTGGAAGCAAGCGAGTGGCTTTCGTTATTATTTTTTGCAAGTTCGGCCACAATTTTTTGGAGGTTGTCGGTCACTTTACGTTGCCCGGCAGCAATTTTGCCGGCTTGTTCATCTTTCGGATCATCAAGCCACGATAGCCACACGTTATTGATACCCGTTTGCTGGAAAATATCGAAAGCGTGTACATATCCCGACAGGTGATCATTATGCTGGTGCGTACCCACTACAACATCAAGGGGCTTACCCTCCAAATCATCCTTAATAAACCCGGCTATAGTTTGAAGCCTTTGCTCAGATTTATCTGAATTGCGAAACGAGCCGCAATCAATTAATACCGAACTTTCGCTCCCGTCTTTTTTAAATTTTAACAGGAAGCAATCTCCAAGTTCGCCAACCTGGAACATTTTTATATTTACGCTAAGGTTACTCATGATAAGGTTTTAATGAAAATGTAAATTGGCAAAATTTATAGTACTAAACCCGTTATCGTCATCGTACATCGAATCGGAAAACGAAAGGGCCGCGTCGTCTTTACCTTGCTGATATGCAAGCTGCTTGGTAAACCTGTCCTGGCTGGCTATATTTTTTGTAACCAGGTAATTAACCTTAAAATCTTCGGCCATATTAAAAACAATAGTACAACCGCCTCTGAATTTCATTCTGTCAACAAGTGGGCTGCCTGTTTTTAAATCAACCCTACCTGTTTCAATTAATATGGTTGTTGATTGGGTTATGGTTACTATTACCTGTTCCAATATCATTCCGTCGCGGCCTAAACGGTAAGCAGGCCTTATTTTATGGATTTCAATAGGCAGCATGCCGCTTGTCCGTTCCTGTTTTAATTTAACGCCATCCAGTTCTTTATACCCAATTACAGTGGTGCTTAAGCCCAGCTTAGGCAACAGGCTTTCCAATTCGGGGCCGGATAAGATAGCCGAGGGCGTATTGCTGTGATTTTTTTGAGGCTTACCAACCAAAAAATCGTGGAAAGCGGCCTGTATAACTTTTGATTGCGTATAAATTTCTTTACGATCGGCCAGGTTGGATAGCGTTCGTACTTTATCCCTTAAAAAAGCGGCCATTTTCCCAAGACTGTTCCGGTCCAATGGCCCAAAATTATCGGGCGTACACCATCTCAGGCTCTCTTCCGAAAAAGTATTTACATGATCGGGAAATATGCCCCAACTCCTGAAAGCATCTATAAGTGCTATGCGGTAATTATTGTCATCGCCGGGTGCAAAATCAATATCAGCGGTAACCAGGGCACGCAAATACTCGCCAAATGTAATGTCAACCGGCGGGCAGTAATCCAGTGCGCGGATTGCTACCTTCATTAAATGCTGGGCTATTTCGCATACTTCCTGCGCAAGCCTTGTAGCCAAATCAAGCTGTAGTACGCCCTGGGGCAATACACCCGAGCCATTTGTAGCTATCCTGATTAAATCCTGGGTTTTAAAATTATAAATCTTGATGAGGGCATCAAAAAAAGTAGATACCAGTACCGATCCTAACTCATGTGCCTCGGTTCGGGTTTGGTAAAGCGTAGGGTCGGGCTTACTTCGTTTCCAGATTCCGTCTTTATCAGTGCCGCCTATGGCGCTGCGTAAGGCCCCCCTGCCGTGCGCCATGGCGTTGCCAAATTGAGTGGCCAGTTCGCCCAGGAAAGTAAACTTATCTAAACTGCCATCAGATTTTGAAAACTGGTTAATTACCAATTCATTAATGGTAAACCGTTGTAATAACGCAACAATATCGGCAAAGGCTTCATGAAAAGCCGGCACATCGGGATTTGTATTTTCGATAAACCGGGGGTGAATACTATCTAAAAGCGCGTGGGTAACCTCATGCGATACGATATCTGGCGAGAGACACGCAAATACTGCCCCGTTTGGAAAATTGGCCCCCTGTATTTGCTGCGCTGCTTTAAAATAGCCAAACAGGATGGCTTTTTTCTCGGTAGTATAATAGGCATTGGCAGCCCTGAACGCGTGCGGGTACAAACGTATGCGCTGAACATAGCTTTCGATAGGCCGGCCGTTTTTACCTTTTACAGGGTTTCCCTGGGGATCTTTAACGATGCGCGAGTTCCAGATTAATTTTCGGCCCAATGATTGTTCAAAGTACTCCAGGGTTTTCATGGCAATTGTGTACACAAACTGCTGATGAAATTGCGGATTGCCTTCGCTTGGGGTTAAGCCGTTTTGCGATAGAACTTCTACCGAATCCAGGTTTACCGGCTCATAATAACAATTGCTTGGCGGGTCGATGTCTATCACTTCAAAGTATTCGCCGGTTGGCCCTACATTTTCGGGCTTATCCAAATTTTCCCATAGTACCCGGTAGGTAGTCTGGTTAAATTTCATGGTATCCAGCTGAGTTGAAAAGCCCGGATCAAGGGTGTATCCCCTTAAGTACCGGTAAACCAATTTGACCGCCATATTAATTATGTTTAGTGTTTAGGAGTTATTGTTTGCAGTAGTAAAGTTCTGATAATGATTGATATATACAATAGGTGTTTTCACGGTATTTTACAGATATTTTCCGCACCACAGCAATCCTGTTGTGACTTTAAATACGCTCAATAAATCTTCACGTGGATATGGCTATCCCATAAACAAAAACAGCTTGCTCCTAATCAATTCGGGGCAAGCTGTGCAAATATTGGGTGTTTTGTTTAAGGTTATTCCAGCGTATTTACTCCTTTAATGGTAGTTTTGGTTTCCTGGTGCATATCAAATACAGTTACACTGTTTTTTCCTTTAAGCAACCAGTTTGCCGGGCAATACAAATGGAACTGAGGGCCAACATTCCAGTACCGGCCCAGGTTGTGGCCGTTTACCCAGATAACTCCTTTTTTAAAGTTACTAAGATCAAGATACGTATCGGCCACTTTGCTTAATTCAAAGCCGCCTTTAAAGTATACACCATCATGGAATCCTTCGGGATATTTATTGGGCAATGAGGCTATGAATTTTTCGTCCATAGGCAGTTTAAAAATCTGCCAGTTGGTAAGCGTCATTCCATTGAGAGTAACACGATCTGTAATTCCCTTGCGGTCAACCATGTATTGAGCAAAGTTTATGTGGCCCATGTTCTCTACCAGGATATCCAGTTGCGGATTTTTTACATCCGATTTTGGCAGTTTGATAGTCCACTTGCCGCCATCGCGATAAATGGTATCAACCAGTTTGCCATTTAATAAAACAAGTGCGTAATCATGCGGCTCGGTTATGGTTAGGCTGCCGCTTTTATGGCCAATAAGTTTTGTGCGGTACAATATAAAGCCGCTATACTGGCCCAGAGCTTCCATGGGTACCGCTTGTGGCGATTTAACAGCCGCAGGCAATTCTTTCCAAACGGTGGTAAAAGGCGCCATATCAAAAGCCGGTATTTCGACTGTTGGTATCGATTTTGGAACCTCTGGTATTTTGTATTTCACATATTTTGAAATCAAATTGCGTAGCGCAAAGTATTTGGGCGTTGGTGCTCCCTGCTCATTTACAGGCGCATCATAATCGTAACTGGTAACATCGGGCTGAAACTGGGTGGGGCTAAATGCGTTTGCTCCCGCATTATAGCCAAAGTTGGTACCGCCATGTACCACATACAAGTTGAAAGAACGTTTGTGTTCAAGTAAGTAAGTTACCTCTTTCACAATGCCATCAGTACCTGGCTTTTGCCATTTTTCTGTCCAGTGCGTTAACCAGCCGGGATACGACTCGCTGCTAAAAGCCGCAACATTGGGATTTTGCTTGGCCGCCTGGTCAAAATCGGCATCACTGCTGCCGCTATCTAAGCCAATAGCTGCACCGTCAACACCGCCTGCCTCCAACATAAAAGCGGTCGGGCCATCAGCAGTATAAAATGGCACGTTGATGCCATTGGTAACCCAAAGTTTTTTAAGTGTTTTAATATAGTCCCGGTCATTAGCATAGCTGCCGTATTCGTTTTCGACCTGTACCATCAGTATCGGGCCGCCGCCGGTACATTGCAGGCCCTTTACCTTTTGCGACAACGCAGTCACGTACCTGGTTACCGCCGCCATATAGCGGGGATCCATGCACCGTATTTTAATATCGGGAATTTTTAACAGGTATGGTGGCAGGCCGCCAAAATCCCACTCGGCACAAACGTACGGACCGGGGCGCAACAGTACCCACATGCCCTCTTGTTTACACATGCTGATAAATTCGGCAATATTCCTGTTTTCGGTTGTAAAATCGAATACCCCGGGCTGATGTTCCAGGTAATTCCAGAAAACGTAAGCGGCAATGGTATTACAACCCATGGCCTTTGCCATTTGGATGCGCTGGCGCCAGTACATTTTAGGAATCCTTGCCGGGTGCATTTCGCCGCTAATGATCTGGAATGGTTTGCCATCAAGCAAAAAATCGGTTTTGCTTAACGAAAAAACATGCTTTTGCTGCGCACCTGCAAGCCCTGCCAATAGGATGAAAAGAAATAAGAGGAACGTTTTTTTCATGTGTGATGTAAACTATTTATATGTTAATCGTGTGGTGACGGATAGCCTTAAGTTCTAAGTCCTTAGTCCTAAGTCAAAATGAATAAATCTAACTTTCGACTCAAGACTTAGTACTAATAACTTAATACTATTACAGCAAGCCTGCCGTGCCACAAATTTAAAATAACAAATGGTTTTTGATCACCCTTACACAAACGTTTGTGTGTTGGTTCATTGGTTTACTGGTTCATTAGTTCATTGGTCTTTTCCGGCGGAGTACTGTGGGTGTCAGCAAACTATGGTGAAACGCCCATATTGATAAAAAACATGAAATGAAATAAAAATCAAACAGATCTAACTATTGCTCCCATTTTACAACTCCGGTGGCTCTGTAAAATGTGGTAAGGTAAAACGGAAACAGGTGCCTTTGTCTACCTCGGTATCTACGTTAATGGTTCCCCCGTGGGCAGTTATAAAATCCTTTACCAGTAAAAGGCCCAGTCCGCTGCCTTTTTCCATATTGGTTCCTAAAATGGACGTTTGGCCGCTACTGCCAAAAAGCATGGCCTTCGTATTTTCGGCCATCCCTACGCCATTGTCGCGTATACATATCTCGACCATGTCACCTGATATACAGGCAGAAACCTTTACAGCGCCACCGCCGTGTGGTGTGTATTTAATAGCATTGGTTACCAGGTTTTGCAACACGGAGCGAAACATCAGGGTATCAGCCGTAATATAAATATCTTCGTCAACTTCATTTTCAAGGCTGATCTCTTTTTGATTAGCCGTTTCGCGTAACAGGTCAAGCGATTCATTAATGCCATGGGGCAAGTGAAGTTTTACGGGCTGGAAACTTGTTTTTTCGCGTTGATTTTTGGCCCATTCAACCAGTTCATTCAACTGGCTTAGAATTTTGTTTGAAGTGCGGTTGATGATACCCGATAACAGTTTAATCTGCTCTGGTTTCAGCTTATCGGCATCTCTTTTCAAGTTTTCTGACGAGGCCAGCAACGAGGTTAAAGGGTTGCGCAAATCATGCGAAATAACCGACAGGAACTTATCTTTTGATAGGTTAAGGGCCTTTAGCTCATGGTTCAGGTTTTCCAGTGCGATGGTGCGTTCAAGCACGCGCTGTTCCAGTTCCTGGTTAAGCTGGATAAGGTCGTTATTAATTAGCTGCAGTTTTTCTTCCTGCTGCTTCAATAACCTGTTCTTTTGATACAATTCGGTAAACACAGCCACTTTCGACCGCAGGATCTCCGGGTTAAACGGCTTCCGCACAAAATCTACCGCGCCGGCTTTGTAGCCCTTAAACACGGCAGCTTCTTCATAATCATGCGCCGTTATAAAAATAATGGGAATGTGCCGCAGCTTGTCCCGCTGATAAATAAGTTCGGCGGTTTCATAGCCATCCATCATCGGCATCTTTACATCCAGCAGGATGAGCGAAAAATCATCCTCCTTCAGCAGGATACGGAGTGCTTCGCGCCCGGAGGTAGCACTGGAAAAAGCATACTGATCTTTTTCCAGCACTACCCTCATCGATAGTAAATTATTTTCGTTATCATCAACCAACAGAATCTTAATGATACTGGTATCGTCCATTTTTAGCGTATAAGTACTTTGTTATCGATATAATTATTTAATGAGCCATACCCGCATCAGCGACAGCAACTGATCGGTTTTTACCGGCTTGGTGATATAATCTGATGCACCCGAAGCAATACATTTTTGCCTGTCGCCAATCATGGCTTTGGCCGTAACTGCTATTATTGGCAGGTTTTTGTTTCGTGCTTCTTTGCGGATGATCTGTATCGTTTCGTACCCATCCATTTCCGGCATCATAATATCCATCAGCACGATGTCAATGGTTTTATCCTTATTTAATATTTCCAGTGCTTCGCGGCCGCTCTCGGCAGTTATTGCTTCTATTTTTGATCTTTCAAACACCGCGGTTAAAGCAAACAGGTTGCGCACATCGTCGTCAACAACCAGTACTTTTTTGCCATCAAGCACATCGGCCTGGGTGCGCACGCTATCAATCATTTTCAGCTTGCTCTCGCTGATATATTTTTTATCAACGTGCAGCAATACCAATATCTCCTCTAAAAGGTAAACATGAGACGATGGAGTTTTAGTGATGATTTTATGATTGAGACGTTTAAGCTGAATAAGTTCGTCCTTCGTAAAATCCCTTGCGGAATGCAGCAGGATGGTGGTTTGCTGCTGCTTTAACAGGTTTATCTTATTGATCAGGTCCAGGCCGTTTGCATCGGGCAGTACAAAATCCATAATGATACAATCAAACATCTCCTTTTTAAGTATCGACAGTGCTTTTTTAGCTGTAACGGCACCCACAACCTCTACCCTATCACTTGATAACAATTCAGAGAGCCTGCTAAGCTCACTCTCGTTATCCTCTATCACCAGCACCCGTTTTTTGGAATGCTCGTGGAAGCTTACTATGCCTGTAATTAAATCCTGTAACGATGTATTTGAAAGCGGTTTCAGGCTAAATGATTTGGCGCCAAGCTTATGCGCCATTACCCTGTTATCCTCTCCCGAGATTACATGCACCGGTATATGCCTTAAGTTGATATCGCTCTTCAACAATTTCAGAATCTTCCATCCGTTTGATTCTGGCATGTTTACATCAAGCGTGATGGCAATCGGGTTGTATTTGATAATGTTATCAAAAATCTCGAGGTAACTTATGGCCACCAGCACTTTTATACCCATATCGTGGGCTTTATCTATCAGGATTTTGGTAAACCGAAGATCGTCCTCAACAACCAGCAACACCTTATCTTCGGCTACTATGTTGTGGCGGTCATCATCTATTACCATTTCGGCTGTTTCGGCCAAGCTGGTACGCAGGTGCGATACCGAAAGGTTCTCCTTGATTTTCACCACAGGTGTTTTTTCTTCTTTATATTTCAGCGGCAGGTAAAGTGTAAATGTACTGCCTTTGCCCAACTCGCTGCCCACGGTAATCGTTCCGCCTAACAGTTCGGCAAAGCCTTTACTGATGGATAAGCCAAGGCCGGTACCACCATATTTACGGCTGGTTGAACCTTCGGCCTGCTGAAAGGCCTCAAAAATGATCCCCTGCGTATTTTTGGAAATACCGATGCCAGAATCTTCAATGGAAAAGGCGATGACTTCGCCAGGCAGGCCAATAGGGTTTTCATGCCCGGCGACCGGGCGGAAAATATGGAGTTTAACCCGGCCTTTTTCGGTAAATTTAAAGGCGTTGGAGAGCAGGTTTTTGAGGATCTGGTTAAGGCGCTGCATATCTGTCTCCATCATTTCGGGCAGGGTTTCCTCTACTTCGATCTCAAATTTCAGGTTTTTAGCTTCGGATATCGGTTTAAAGGTTGATTCGGCAAATGAGGCTATCTCTTTAAAGCTAACAGGCATCACATCGGCCGCTATTACACCCGATTCAATCTTCGACAGATCGAGGATATCATTAATCAGCTGGATAAGGTCATCCCCGCATGAATGGATGGTTTTGGCAAACATCCGTTGTTTTTCTGTAAGGTTACCTTCCGGATTTTCAAACAGCTGCTGGGCCAATATCAATAAGCTATTAAGCGGTGTGCGCAACTCATGCGACATGTTGGCCAGGAATTCCGACTTGTATTTGGAGGTAAGCGTCAACTGCTCGGCCTTTTCCTCTAACGAGCGGCCTTTATCATGCAGCTCGTCGTTCGCCCTCCTTAACTCTTCCTGCTGTGCCGAAAGCTCGCTGGCTAATGACTGCGATTGGCTCAGCAATTCCTCGGTACGGGTATTGGTTTCAATGTTGTTCAATACGATACCGATACTTTCGGTAAGCTGATCCAGGAAGTCGATGTGGGTATCGCTGAAGTTTTCAAAAGATGCCAGCTCGATAACCGCTTTTACATTGTTTTCAAAAAGTACCGGCAATATCACCAGGTCGATAGGTGCGGCATTGCCTATACCCGAACTGATCTGTAAATATTCGTTTGGTACATTGGCAAGCCTTATCCTTTCCTTATCTGTAGCGCACTGCCCTACCAGCCCCTCGCTAAGCGAAAATTCCTGGTTAATGAGTTTGCGGCTCTTTTGCGCATAGCCCGCAAAAAGTTTCAGTTTGGGTTCGTCCGCGGCCTCGGGCTGCTCCAGTATATAAAACGCGCCGTAACGGGCATTCACCAGTTCGGCAAGCTCCGATAATACTTTGTTGGCCACCGCGTTCCTGTCGCGCTGTCCCTGAAGCATCTGCGCAAATTTAGCCAGGTTTGATTTCAGCCAATCCTGCTCGTGGTTACGTAAGGTTGTCCCTTTCAGGTTGGCAATCATCTGGTTAATGGTATCCTTCAAAGCTTCCAGCTCGCCTTTGGCCTCCACGCGTATGGTACGGGTAAGGTCACCCTTGGTTACCGCCGAGGCTACTTCGGATATGGAGCGCACCTGTACGGTAAGGTTTTGGGCCAGCTGATTTACGTTTTCGGTCAAATCTTTCCAGGTTCCGGAAGCGCCCGGTACACTAGCCTGGCCGCCCAAACGGCCCTGCACACCTACCTCGCGGGCTACGGTGGTTACCTCATCGGCAAATACCGCCAGGGTATCAATCATTTCGTTAATGGTATCTGTAAGCTGGGCCACCTCGCCTAAAGCGTTGATGGACAGGCGTTGTTTCAGGTTCCCTTTGGCAATACCGGTAGCCACCTTGGCAATACCACGAATTTGCCCGGTAAGGTTGGATGCCATTTGGTTTACCGAGTCAGTTAAGTCTTTCCAGGTACCGGCCACACCTTTTACGTGCGCCTGGCCCCCAAGCTTACCTTCGGTACCTACTTCACGGGCAACACGCGTTACTTCGGATGCGAAGGAGTTAAGCTGATCCACCATCGTGTTGATGGTGTTTTTAAGGTCCATGATCTCGCCCTTTACGTCGATAATAACTGTTTTTGAAAGGTCGCCGCTGGCCACCGCTTTGGTTACCTCGGCAATGTTACGTACCTGCGATGTTAAGTTACTCGACATCTGGTTTACCGAGTCGGTCAAATCTTTCCAGGTACCSGCAACGCCCGGCACAAWGGCCTGGCCGCCAAGGTTACCATCGGTACCTACCTCCCGTGCCACCCGCGTTACTTCGGATGCAAAACCACGCAACTGATCAACCATCGTGTTAATGGTTTCTTTCAACTGCAGGATCTCGCCCCTAACGTCAACCGTAATTTTTTTAGACAAATCGCCGTTTGCAATCGCAATCGATACGTCGGCAATATTTCTTAACTGCGCGGTAAGGTTGCCGGCCATTTTGTTTACCGAGTCGGTCAAATCCTTCCAGGTACCATCCACACCCGGCACGTTGGCCTGGCCGCCCAGCTGCCCTTCGGACCCTACTTCGCGGGCCACGCGGGTTACTTCGGATGCAAAACCGCGCAACTGGTCAACCATGGTGTTGATGGTATCTTTAAGCTCTAACAACTCACCCTTTGCATTTACCGTAATTTTCCGGGAAAGGTCGCCCTTGGCCACAGCAGTGGTTACCTCGGCTATATTACGTACCTGCGAGGTAAGGTTATCGGCCATTTTATTTACCGAGTCGGTTAAATCCTTCCAGGTACCGCCTACGCCCGGCACATTGGCCTGGCCGCCCAGCTGTCCTTCCGAGCCTACCTCACGGGCCACACGTGTTACTTCCGATCCGAAAGAATTCAACTGATCCACCATGGTATTGATGGTGATTTTCAGTTCCAACATCTCGCCCTGTACGTCAACCGTTATTTTTTTTGATAAATCGCCTTTGGCCACCGCGGTGGTTACCTCGGCAATGTTACGTACCTGCCCGGTTAGGTTGCCCGCCATCTGGTTTACCGAGTCGGTCAAATCCTTCCAGGTACCGCCTACGCCCGGTACATTAGCCTGGCCACCTAACTGACCTTCGGAGCCCACCTCGCGGGCTACACGCGTAACCTCCGAAGAGAAGGAGTTAAGCTGATCCACCATCGTATTGATGGTATTTTTCAATTCCAGCAACTCGCCTTTGGCATCCACCGTAATTTTTCGCGAAAGGTCGCCCTTGGCCACGGCGGTGGTTACACCCGCAATATTACGCACCTGGTCGGTTAGGTTACTTCCCATCTGGTTTACCGAGTCGGTAAGGTCTTTCCATACACCACCTACACCTTTTACACGGGCCTGGCCGCCCAGTTTACCTTCGGTACCTACCTCGAGCGCCACACGCGTTACTTCGGATGCGAAGGAGTTGAGCTGATCCACCATGGTATTGATGGTTTTTTTCAGCTCCAGCATTTCGCCTTTTACGTCAACCGTAATTTTTTTAGAAAGGTCGCCATTGGCCACCGCAGTGGTTACACCGGCTATATTACGTACCTGCGAGGTAAGATTACCCGCCATACGGTTTACAGAATCTGTTAAGTCTTTCCAGGTACCTGCAACACCCGGCACCTTGGCCTGCCCGCCCAGCTTACCCTCGGTACCTACCTCGAGCGCCACACGGGTTACTTCGGACGAGAAGGAGTTGAGCTGATCCACCATGGTATTGATGGTGTTTTTTAACTCCAGGATCTCTCCTTTGGCCTCTACCGTGATCTTTCGGGAAAGGTCGCCCTTGGCTACAGCCGTGGTTACAGCAGCCACGTTACGCACCTGGGCCGTTAAGTTACCAGCCATCTGGTTTACCGAGTCGGTAAGTTCGGCCCATACGCCCGCTACGCCTTTAATTTTGGCCTGCTCGCCCAGTTTACCTTCCGAGCCTACCTGCCGGGCTACCCGGGTTACCTCCATGGAGAACAGCTGGAGTTTGGAAAGCATCTGGTTTGATTCCTTGGCTATCCGCAGGAACTCCCCTTTTAGCGGATGGCCTTTTATCTCTAATGGGATATGTTTAGATAAATCTCCGTTGGCAACGGAGTTAATCATCCCCGCAATTTCTAACGTAGGCGAAGTAAGATCTTCGATGAGGTTGTTTAATGAATTTACACCGCTTGCCCACTCACCTTTAGCATCCGACAGTTCGATACGTTTGCCCAGGTTGCCCCGTTTACCAATGGTTTTTTCCGCAGCAGATATCTCGGCTACAAAACGCTCATTCATGTCGATAATGTCGTTGAGCACTTCGCAAATGCGGCCGTTGATACCCGCCTGGGTTACCGGCATGCGCACATTAAGCCTGCCTCCTTTAACAAGCGACAGCACTTTAAGTAATTCTTTAAGGTCAAGGGTGTCGGTGTCAGCTTGTGTAACGCCGGTTTCATTCAAGATGTTTTCTAAAATGTCGTCCTTCATGTGAAGAGTTTAATTGTGATCAGTTTATTTAAAATAGCTGTTACATAAACAACGGGAAGCCACATATGGTTAAATCCGTTATAGTAAAGATAAAAAAGCGACAGTAAATTTCTAAACAGTTAAGGCTAAAATATTTAAAAAGAAAATATTTTTCAGGTACAATAAAGCATCGGCAATTAGTCAGCAAATAAAACAAAATCCGACGAAATTGTTTTAAAATTTATTTTTTTAAACGTCAATTTTATTGCCGTATCAAAGGCAGTAATACGGGGACAATACCTTGATTATAAACTATTGGTTATCAAGTTCTTTCTCGTTTTTATCCTTCATTATACCGCAAACCTGTTAACTCCATTTCAAACGTCAACACATTGCCTGAAGTCTTCTTGTTCTCTCAGAAGCTGTCTAAATWTGGTTTATTAATGTATTTATACTTCTAATGAAATATATCCACGCGTTATTGTGGGTGGTAAAATTTGGGGAAACGCTGAAGGGGCAATGACATCGTGAAAAGGGCTGTCATGGTGAGCTTGTCGAACCATAGCGGGCAAAGGCCCCTCCGCGCGACCCTTCGATAAGTCGCCGTTGACGCATTTGTAACTTACTGATTATCAATTGAAAAAAAGTGTCATTTACAATGCAATCTTTTGTGCGCAAATAAAGGTTACTCAGGGTGACAGGCCTACGCACCTCGAAAACCCAACATGTGATGAGTAAGCACAAAGCAATGACGGTCTGTTTTTTATTTTTAGAAAGCTTCTCACCACTAGACCAAAAAACCTTTTTGAATTTTGATTTTTGACTTAATGTTCCCTCCAGAACATCTAATATCATAACTTTATAACCGAATACATCAACCAATTACATTATTTCATGAGCCAACCTAACAGTACAACCGGCAATTGCCTGCTTTTGCAATTTGTTATAAACTGCTTTGTTATTACGCTTTTAATACAAACAATATCATTTGCATCCTATGGTCAAATTACGGCTTCGAAAAACAACGATGCAACGGCTCCCTTACATTTGCTTAAGCCTGTTTATATAACGCCATACGGAGAAACCAAACAAGCCGATGTTAAAGCCGTGCTGGATAAGGTATATCATTACCTGGATGCGGTTACCCCCTATCAGCTCATTGACAAACCGGGCGGTCAGGCAATCAATAATTTGGCCAACGTAAACGCCAATAGCGTTTTTGCCGATGGCGATTTCAGGCTGATCAGCTATGAATGGGGTGTAACATACACCGGGATGCTGGAAGCAGGCGCAGCAACCGGGGATAAAAAATTTACAGACTACACCATAAACCGGTTGAGTTATATTGGTAACGCTGTTGCAGCGTTTAAAGCTTACCTGAAAACATCCCCTCAGGTAGTAACGCCTGTAAAGTCGGTAATTGCCCCCGAGGCGCTTGACGATGCAGGGTCAATGGCCGCGGCGATGATCAAAGCTGTAAAAACCGGGACCGTAAAGGCAGATTTACGGCCGATAATTGACAACTACATCAATTATATCCTCACAAAACAATTTCGCCTGGCCGATGGAACGTTGGCACGCAACCGGCCACATCCAAATACCCTATGGCTTGATGATATGTATATGAGCCTTCCGGCTTTGGTACAAATGGGCTCGCTTACCGGCGACGTAAAGTATTTTGACGAAGCAGTAAAGCAGTACCAATTATTCAGCAAACGAATGTTTAACCCTGAACGTGGATTATTTATGCATGGCTGGGTTCAGGATATGGACCCGCACCCCCAGTTTCATTGGGCCAGGGCAAATGGCTGGGCTATTTTAACTACCATTGAATTACTTGACGCGCTGCCGAACGACCATCCCGGGCGAGCGGTTTTATTAGAAATGCTAAAAAAACATGCAGCCGGCCTTGCGCAGCGCCAGGATGCAATGGGTTTCTGGCACCAGCTGCTTGACCGTAATGATTCGTACCTTGAAACTTCGGCAACAGCCATTTACGCCTATTGCTTTGCCAGGGCCATTAACAAGGGCTGGCTGGATGCCAAAGCTTACGGCCCTGCGACACTGCTTGCCTGGAACGCGGTGAGCACCAGGGTAAATAGTAAGGGCCAGGTAGAAGGCACCTGCGTGGGTACAGGTATGGGGTTCGATCCTGCTTTTTATTACTATCGGCCGGTAAACAACTATGCCGCACATGGCTACGGCCCGGTATTATTGGCAGGGGCCGAAGTTTACCGTATACTGCAACAGCACCCGTTTGTAATTAATGACAGTGCGGTGCAGGTACCCAAATAAATATAGCCGGTATTGCGGTGCCTGACCTTTAAACAATCAACCATGAAAAATTTTAAAGTAATTATCCTTTTAATCATAGTAACTCATTTTTGTGCGATACTGCCCGTCCGCGCACAAAGCACTAAAGCGATTGAAACCGATGTTTGTATATATGGCGGCACCTGCGCGGGGGTAATTGCGGCTTATACAGCAAAAAAATTGGGCAAAACAGTAGTATTGGTCGAGCCCGGAAATCATTTGGGCGGCATGACATCGGGCGGCTTAGGCTATACCGATATCGGCAATAAATATGTGGTTACCGGCCTGGCCAGGGATTTTTACAGGAAGATTGGACAGCATTACGGAAAATTTGAGCAATGGATATTTGAACCAAACGTAGCCGAGGCTATTTTTAACGAATACGCAAAAACAGCGGGGTTTACTGTTTTAATGAGAAACCGCCTTATCAAAGTAAATAAGAGCGGTAACATGATAACCGGAATGGTAGTTGAAAATTCGTTGAAACCAACCGCCGACACCCATATAACTATTAAAGCAAAGGAATTTATTGACTGCACCTACGAAGGTGATTTAATGGCCCGCTCGGGTGTTTCTTACACGGTTGGGCGGGAGGCAAACAGCCAGTACCATGAAACCATAAACGGTGTTGAATTAATGGATGGTCACCAGTTTCCCGAGGGTATTGACCCTTATAAAATACCCGGCGACCCAAAAAGCGGTTTATTATGGGGGATAGCTAACACCAGCTTACAGGCAAATGGCTCTGGAGATAAAAAGGTACAGGCTTATAACTTCCGCATTACCTTAACCAACATACCTGAAAATCGGATAGACATTACCAGGCCGCAAAACTACGATGCTCAAAAATATGAATTGCTGCTTCGCTTGAAGGAAAAAGCGCCCTGGAAATCAATTAACGATGTGCTGATCATAAGCAAAATGCCTAATGGGAAGACTGACATTAATAATAAAGGTGGTTTTTCTACCGATATGATAGGCATGAACTGGGATTACCCCGAAGCTGATTATGAAACAAGATCAAAAATCCAGAAAGCGCATGAAACCTATACAAAAGGCCTACTGTATTTCCTTGGTAACGATCCGCGGATACCGGCTAACATACGTAATGAAATGAAACAATGGGGCTATCCAAAAGACGAATATATAGATCATGGAAACTGGACTCCCCAGCTTTATATCAGGGAGGCCCGCAGGATGGTAGGCCAGTTGGTAATGACCCAGCAATACTGCCAGGGAAAAGAGGTTGCCAATGATGGTGTTGGTATGGCCGCCTATACCATGGACTCGCACAATTGCGACAGGCAGGTGGTTGATGGGATGGTTAAAAATGAAGGCAATGTTGAAGTGGGCGGTTTTGGCCCCTACCCGGTTTCATACCGGGCCATTGTTCCAAAACCGGCAGAGGCTTCAAATATTTTAGTACCGGTTTGCCTTTCGGCTTCGCACATTGCTTATGGTTCTATTCGCATGGAACCGGTGTTTATGGTATTAGGCCAGTCGGCTGCCGTTGCCGCCTGCCAGGCTATTGACAGAAAAATACCCGTGCAAATGGTGGATGTTACAGCGGTGCAGAAACTATTGAAAAGCAATCCGCTTGCAAATGGCAGCACACCCGAGGTATTGGTTGATAATGATGATATCGCTCACGTTCAAATAACCGGCGATTGGAAAGTTGCACAATCGGGTGGTTACGGCCCAACTTATTTTATTGATACGGCCAAAACAAGCGCGCTTAATTCAGTTAAGTTCAAACCGGCTATTGTTAAAGATGGTAGCTATAACGTGTACGTTTATTTCCCAAAAACTAAAAATGCTTCAGCAAAAACGCAGATCACCGTTTTTGACGGAACAAACGCAACTGAAAAAACAATTGACCAGGCAGCTATCCAGGTTGAAGGACAAACATCGGGTGAATGGGTTGCTTTGGGATTATACAGTTTATCAAAAAGCAAGCAGGCTTACGTACAAATCTCCAACAAAAATGCCGACGGGGCCACGGTTGCAGATGCTGTGCTTTTTGTACCTGAAAGGTAGCTGGAAGCAGCACAAATTATAAGTTACTGTTTATCAAAGTTATTTTTTCAATCAATGTAGAGACACATAATTGTGTCTCCCGCATGCAAATCACACATGCAAATCGGCCTTGCAAAGCCTGAATGTCCTGGGGGAGACGCAAATTATGCGTCTCTACAGCCCCATTTGCGACAATGTCATAACAGTTACTACTTCAAATATTTATTCAACGCCAAAGTATTGAACGACCTAATGCCCTGGATTACAATTCTTGCATTTAACTGTGCACCAGGTTCAAATGTGTGGGTAGCATCGGTACCAAAATAGGTCGACTTTACTTTTGCCTCGCCCTCGGCTTCATAATCATCGGCTATCATTTTATTCAGATGGATAAAACAGGTTCCGGTTTCTTCACCTATTTCACTGGCCCATTGGCCGTAGCTGTCCTTGTTCCTGCGGCCGGCAAACTTGCCCTCTTTCCAAAAATTGCGCGGTACCGGCGAACAAATTATTGGCGTTGCGCCTTTGGCCTTTACATCGGCAATATACTTGCGCATGTACCAGCCGTAGGTGTGTACCACCTCCTGTATTTTCCGTACCGGGTTGTATATTTCCTGTTGCTCGGGGCCAATACCTTTAATGGTTCCGCGTGCCCGGGCGGTATCATCCAATGCGCCGGCATCGTTATGGCCAAATTGCATAATTACAAAGTCGCCGGGTTTTACGTTTGCCAGCACCTTGTCCCATAGCCCCAGGGTTTGGAAAGTGCGGCTACTGGTGCCACCCAGGGCATCGTTTTCAACTGCTATCCGGGTTGTATCAAAATACTGGGCTATAAAGTCGCCCCACCCCCACAAACCGCCATCGCCTACACCTTTACCATGCTTCACGGTTGAATCGCCGATCACGTAAAATGTTGGCTTATCGGCTGGTTTTATCAGCATAAAAGAAGACAGCATCATCACTACTATCAGCAATAAGCTTAAGCCTGCATTTTTACGTATTAAGTTTTTCATAAAATTAAATACTTATGGCAAATAAAAAACCTCTTTTAACGGTGTACTTACCGGCGAGTTATCGGGATTACTTTCCATAATATCGCCCATATAGGCCCACCATTTTTGCATAATGGGGCTTGCAGGCAGAGTATCCAGCAAGGCCTTATCGGCTACTTTCAAAACGCCTATCAGGCTGTTGGTGTCCTCATCCAGGAAGATGGCGTAATCGCTTATCCCGGCATCTTTTAGCAGTGCCGATAATTCGGGCCATATTTCATCATGCCGTTTTTTGTACTCCTGCTCGAAGCCGGGAAAAAGCTTCATTTTAAATGCTACGCGATCCATAGGTAAATGTTAAAAGGTTAAATACGACAATTGGTTGCTGATGTGCGCTTCATCCAAAAAATGGCTTATACATTTAAACAGATTTGCGCTTTGCCAAAATAAGTATTCTTTCTCTTTCTTCAGTTAACAATCCCGGGGCATCCAGATTAAGTAACGAAAAGTTTTAGCCCCTGGCAGATTAATTCTTATTTTCGCCCATCTTATATGTTTATGTCAGAATCTATCTCTACCCCTGTCCAACCCAACCTCGTACAAATCGTCTCCAGATATATCCTGCTCGAAGTAAGCCGGAAAGCGCTTAAAGGTAAGTGCCCCTTCCACAAAGACCAGGCTACCTCATTAATGGTTTACGAAGAAAAAAATATGTTCCAATGTTTCGGCTGCGGCAAAGGCGGCGGCCCGATAGAATTTGTGATGGCCATTGAAAACAAATCTCGGGAGGACGCCATCGGGCTCATCGCGCAGGGAAAATAAAGTCATCGGGCACACTGGCCCGTCTTCAAATTCATTGATTTATCGGTAGGTGCGTAAAAGTGTTAATTAGTATCACAAAAGTTGAAATTAATTGAACTTTTGTATCGTCTTTCTGGCATAATTTTGAGTATTTGTATATCATTTTCACAGCATTTCATGGCCCGCCAGAATTAAATAGCGATAACTTTATTTTACTGTTTTTCAAAGGGATAATATCGGCCAGATCACCTCAATTCCATTTAAATGTTATAAAGTAAGTTTTTTCTTGTATAAGTAAAAATTTATGGCCTAATTTGCACCCAAATTAAAAACACAGTAATACCTCAAAAAAATGAATCAACCAAGCTTAAATAAGCCCGCAACAAGAGCATCATTTGCTCCCATTGCCGCTGCTTTGGGTTCAACTGTTTTTTTATCCTGCCCTTCCCGACGAAGGCCCTATATGCCAAGGGTTTGAATTAATTTCCCGTACTAAACCCCACAAAAAAGTTGTTAAACTTCTTTGTAAAAAAGCCATCTAATTATTAAGGCGATCAAAAGCCAATTAATTTAACGGTAATTATCTATTTAAATGACCATACAAGATTTTGATATTCAGGTTGCTACAGCACAGCATGTAGATTACGCCACAATGATTTGCGATGAAATGGCCGAGTCGGCTAAAGCACGCGGAACGGGTATTGCGCAACGCTCGCCAGAATATGTTGCCAACAAAATGCTGGAAGGCAAAGCAGTTATCGCCTTGCATAAAGACGGTACCTGGGCTGGTTTCTGCTACATTGAAACCTGGAGCCACGGCGACTTCGTAGCCAATTCGGGCTTAATTGTTAATCCTAACTTCCGTAAAGTGGGTTTGGCAAAGGCCATTAAGCATGCTATTTTCCAGCTTTCACGTAAAAAATATCCCGAAGCCAAAATATTCGGGCTAACCACCGGGCTGGCGGTAATGAAAATAAACTCAGAAATTGGATACGAACCAGTAACCTACTCCGAGCTTACCCAGGACGAAAACTTTTGGGCCGGCTGCAAAAGCTGCGTTAACTACGACATCCTGATGAGCAAAGGCCGCAAAAACTGTATGTGCACCGCCATGCTTTTTGACCCTGCCGAAAAAATGAAGCAGGACGAGGAAAAGATGAAACGCATTACGCACAAGGCAACGCTGCTTGAAAGGATAGAAAATGCAATTAAGAAACGAATTCACCACGATTAGAGGTGAAAGGCGAAAGGGCAAAGGTAAAAGGCAGAAAACGATAGGTGAAAGGTCAAAGGCAAAAGGTAGAACTAACTATAGTTAAAAGGAAAAGTAAAGGTAAATGAGGGATTATAAAAAGTTAGATGTTTGGAAAAAATCACATTTGCTTACCAAGCAGGTGTATGCCGATATTCTACCAATAATGCCTGTAGAAGAAAGATTTGCTTTAACCAACCAATTGCGCAGATCAACATACTCCATCCCTTTGAATATTGTAGAAGGTTGTGGGAAAAATACGGATCGTGATTTTGTTCATTATCTTGACAATGCCTTAGGATCTGCGCATGAAGTAGAATATACTTGTTACCTGATTTATGACTTGGGATTTATATCAAAAGAAATTTATGAAAATACTAACACAGCAATAAACGAGATAAAAGCCATGTTAATTGGCTTCATAAAATTTTTACGGGGCGAAAACCTTTGACCTTTCGCCTTTAACCTTTTACCAAAAAATTACGAGGCGAAAACCTTTAACCTTTCGCCTTTAACCTTTTACCTCTAAAAAAAGAATGAAAAAGAAAGTAGTATTAGCATACAGCGGCGGATTAGACACCTCATTTTGCTGTATATATTTAACACAGGATCTTGGTTATGAAGTACATTCGGTAATTGTAAATACAGGTGGCTTTAGCGACGAAGAGTTAAAAGGAGTTGAAGAGCGCGCTTATAAAATGGGCGTTACATCACACCATGTGGTTGATGAAACTAAAAACTTTTACGATACCTGTGTTCGTTTTTTGATTTATGGTAACGTTTTAAAAAATAACACCTATCCGCTTTCGGTAAGTGCCGAGCGTGTGAGCCAGGCTACTGCCATTGCTAACTACGCCAAAGAAATTGGCGCCGAGTTTGTTGCCCACGGCAGCACCGGTGCAGGTAACGACCAGGTACGTTTTGATATGATCTTTAACATCCTGGTTCCCGAAGTTAAGATCATCACCCCTATCCGCGATTTAAAATTAAGCCGTGAAGAGGAAATCCAATACCTGAAAGATCATGGTGTGGAAATGAACTTCGAGAAAGCTAAGTATTCAATTAACAAAGGCATCTGGGGTACATCTGTAGGTGGTAAAGAAACTTTAACATCAAACTTAGGATTACCTGAAGAAGCATGGCCAACTCAAGTAACCGAATCTGAAGTGAAAGATCTTGTGCTTACATTTGAAAAAGGTGAATTAGTTGGTATTAACGGTGAGAAGTATGATCACCCAACCAAAGCAATCCAGGCTTTGCAGGCTATAGCGCAGCCATATGGCATTGGCAGGGATATTCACGTTGGCGATACCATTATTGGTATTAAAGGACGGGTAGGCTTTGAGGCTGCTGCGCCAATGGTAATTATAAAATCTCACCATACTTTAGAGAAACACGTGCTAACCAAATGGCAGCTATCCTGGAAAGATCAGCTTTCTGCATTCTATGGTAACTGGCTGCATGAAGGTCAGTTCCATGACCCAATTATGCGCAACATGGAGGCATTTTTAAGCGATACCCAGGCAAACGTAAGCGGTAAAGTATTTGTGCAATTACACCCATACCGTTTCCAGGTTGTAGGTATCGAATCGGATCATGATCTGATGTCGAATAAATTTGGTAGCTACGGCGAAATGAATAATTCCTGGAGCGGCGAAGACGTTAAAGGCTTTTCTAAAATATTTGGCAACCAGGTAATGATCTATCACAAAGTAAATGCCCCCCAGCCCCCTGAAGGAGGAGCAAAAATTGCTCAAGACTAATCATGGCAGACAAAGAAAATAATAGCACTGTTCCCACTCCCCCTTTAGGGGGTAGGGGGGCACCCTTTTCAAAAGGAGAATGCCTGAAGCATTATAACTGGGGCGATGACTGCCACGGCTGGACTTTTGTTGATACAGATGCATTATCTGTAAAACAAGAGCTAATGCCGCCAGATACGGCAGAACAATTACATTACCATGAAAAGGCAACTCAATTGTTCTTTATTTTGAAAGGGCGGGCAACTTTCTCCATTGATGGAGAAACAACCGTTTTAAAGCCAGAGCAGGGCATCGAAATATTACCAGGGCAAAAACACTTCATCAGCAATTATGATCAAAGTGACCTGGAGTTTATTTTATATTCATATCCATCAACAAATAATGACAGGATCAACATTAAATAAAATACGTGCAGGCATTATTGGCGGTGCGGGATATACCGGCGGCGAAATGCTGCGTATTCTCATTAACCACCCTAACGTTGATATTGCATTTGTACATAGCAACAGCAATGCAGGCAATTATATTTACGAGGTACATACCGATTTATTTGGTGATACCGACCTGAAATTCGCCGCAGAGTTTAATATTAATATAGATGTGTTATTCCTTTGTGTTGGCCATGGCGATGCTAAAAAGTTTTTGGACGCGAATGAGATTCCAGACGAAGTAAAGATTATTGACCTTAGCCAGGACTTTCGTTTAAGTCAAAATTCAAAAGTAAAAAATAAAAACTTCACATACGGTTTGCCTGAGTTAAACAGGGAGACCATTAAAACGGCAGAAAACATAGCCAACCCGGGTTGTTTTGCTACTTGTTTGCAATTGGGATTATTGCCCCTGGCATCAAAAGGATTGTTAAACAACGAGGTACACATTACCGCGACTACCGGTTCAACAGGTGCAGGCCAAAGCCTGGCAGCTACTTCGCACTTTACATGGCGAAATGATAACTTATCTGTTTACAAGGTATTTAATCACCAGCATTTGAATGAGATAGGCCAATCTTTAAAGCAGCTACAGTCTGGTTTCGATAAAGCCATCAACTTTGTGCCTTACCGCGGCGACTTTACACGTGGTATTATCGCATCGATATACACAGAAAGCGATTTAAGCGAAGATGAAGCTTTAACGCTATATCAAAACTATTACGAGGGGCATCCATTTACCCACGTAACCAACAGGAATATTGACTTAAAGCAAATTGTAAACACCAACAAATGCTTTGTTCAAGTGCAAAAACATGGCAATAAAATATTCATTGTCAGCATTATGGATAATTTACTTAAAGGCGCATCGGGCCAGGCAGTACAAAACATGAACTTAATGTTCGGACTGGACGAGCGCGCAGGACTACGACTTAAGGCGGCTGCTTTTTAAGCTTAGGGCTAAAGGCAGTTGCCGACGATAAAAAGATTTGTTTCAGCAAACAAATAAGTCAACTAACAAAGTTAACGCCATGCTGATTGGCCTTATCAAACGCTAAGAAAATAAAGGCTTTCTGCCTTAAGCTTTTAGCTTTAAGCTCAACGAAAATGAAATTATTCGACGTATATCCTATCAATCCAATAAATATAGTAAGAGGCCAGGGTAGCCTTGTGTATGATGCCCAGGACAACGAATACCTTGATATGTATGGCGGTCACGCTGTAATATCTATTGGCCATACGCATCCACACTATGTAAAACGGTTAGAAGATCAACTGCACAAACTTGGTTTTTACTCCAACTCTATCGAAATCCCAATCCAAAAAGAGCTGGCCACTAAATTAGGTAAGGTATCAGGTAAAGAAGATTATCAACTATTCCTTTGCAACTCCGGTGCCGAAGCAAACGAAAATGCTTTAAAACTGGCATCGTTTTATAATGGTAAAAAGAAAGTTATTGCATTTACCAAGGCATTTCACGGGCGCACATCTTTAGCTGTTGCAGTTACTGATAACCCAAAAATTGTAGCCCCTATTAACGAAACCGACAATGTAATATTTTTGCCATGGGCTGATGAAGCTGCTTTGGCGCAGGCTTTTGCCGAAAACGAAATTTCATCTGTAATAATCGAGGGCATCCAAGGCGTTGGCGGTATCCAGGTAGCACCAGAAAGTTTTCTGCAAAAAATCCGGTCGTTATGCGATGAGTATAACGCTGTTTTTATAGCCGACTCTGTTCAATGTGGTTATGGGCGTACCGGCAAATTCTTCTCGCAGGATTTTGCAGGAGTTGATGCTGATATTTATAGCATGGCCAAAGGAATGGGGAATGGTTTCCCGGTTGGCGGCATCATTATTTCGCCAAAAATACAGCCTGCTTATGGCATGTTAGGTACCACATTTGGTGGCAACCATTTAGCTTGCGCCGCCGGATTAGCTGTGCTGGAAGTAATGGAACAGGACAACCTGATGCAAAATGCAGCTACAGTTGGCGAGTATCTGATAAAGGAGCTTAAAAAACTGGAGCAGGTTAAAGAGGTAAGGGGACGTGGTTTGATGATCGGGATTGAATTGCCCGAAGAATTGGCCCACGCGCGTAAAGAACTTTTATTTAAACACCATATTTTTACAGGCGAGGCTAAACCTAACGTAGTAAGGCTATTACCTGCTTTAAACTTAACCAGGGCTCATGCGGATAGATTCCTGGAAGCCTTTGTAGATGTTTTAAATCAATAGATCGCAATATATAATAAACCCGACCGATGAAACTATTTTCTTCTGTAAACGACGTTACCAATATTGATGCCCTTGTAAAAGAAGCATTGGCGCTTAAGCAAAACCCTTATGCCAATCAGCAACTGGGCAAAAATAAAACGCTTGCATTGGTATTTTTAAACCCAAGTTTGCGTACACGCATGAGCACTCAAAAGGCAGCCCTTAACCTGGGCATGAATGTAATGGTGCTTAATATCGATAAAGAAGGCTGGGCTTTGGAGCTTCGCGATGGCGTTGTAATGGACGGAACAACGGTTGAGCATATCCGCGAGGCCGCAGGTGTTATGGGCCAGTATGCAGATATAATCGGGGTGCGTTCATTCCCGGGCCTTCGTAACCGCGAGGAAGATTATAGCGAAATGATATTTAACAAGTTTGTGGAGTTTTGCAAGGTACCTGTGGTGAGCCTGGAATCGGCTACCCGGCATCCTTTGCAAAGCCTTGCAGATTTGGTTACCATAACAGAATTAAAAACAACTGCCCGCCCTAAAGTTGTATTAACCTGGGCGCCGCATATTAAGCCGCTGCCGCAAGCCGTGCCAAATTCATTTTCTGAGTGGATGTGCAAGGCTGATGTTGATTTTACCATCGTGCAACCTAAAGGATATGAACTTTGTGCCGATTTTACCCAAGGTGCAACTATCATTTATAACCAGGAGGAGGCCTTAGCGGGCGCCGATTTTATCTATGTAAAAAACTGGTCAGCCTATGAGCCGTACGGTAACATATTGGGTAAAAATGAGGAATGGATGCTGACCAACGAAAAATTAAAATTCACCAATAATGCTAAGGTTATGCATTGCTTACCTGTTCGCCGCAACTTAGAGCTGTCTGACGAAATTTTGGACGGGCCTAACAGTATTGTTGTACATGAGGCCGGTAACCGAGTTTGGGCGGCGCAGGCTGTGTTAAAACAAATGTTGGAAAGTTTATAGTCAGCTTTTATAGATGCAAATATTTAGCAAAAATCTTAACTCTTGATTCTCGAGGACTATGTATATACCGGTTTTCAATAAGTTTCCCGACCAGCAAGAGGCCATTAGCTTTATGCAACGCTATAGTTTTGCCACTATAATTACTGCTGATAATAATGTGCCGGTTGCTACCCACCTTCCCTTTTTGATTGAACAGCGCGACAATAAGGTAGTGCTGTTATCTCATTTTGCCAAAGCAAACCCACAGGCATCGGCCATAATTAATAAACCGGTATTGGTGATATTTACCGAACCACATGCTTACATATCCCCCGCTAATTACGAAAAGGAAACTAACGTACCTACCTGGAATTATTTAGCTGTACACGCCTACGGAAAAGCAAGTTTATTAGCCGAAGGGAGTGAAACTGCCGGCCTGTTAACCAAAATGATAAACACTTATGAAGCCGGTTATCTGCAACAATGGAATAACCTTCCCGATGATTACAAGCAAAAAATGATGAAGGGCATTGTGGCATTTGAAATTATTGTCGACGATTTGCAAGGCAAACAAAAGCTAAGTCAGAACAGATCATTACTTGAGCGTGAAAACATTATCAATACCCTAAGTAAAAGCGAAGATTCTGTTGAAAGCGAGATCGCCGAATACATGTCGAAATTAAAATAACGCTTATTCTATGTACTTAGATGCCTTGTTTATCATCGCATTAAGCGTAAGCCCCTGCACTATTACCGAAAATATCACTATAAAATAACTTCCTGATAAGATGAGGTGACGATAGGGCGTATTCGGTAAAGTTAGCGCCAGGGCAATCGAAATTCCTCCCCTTAACCCGGCCCAGGTCATTACGTTAATATTGCTGTAGTTTACCTTTAATGATTGCCTTAAAAATGTAAGCGGTAGCATGATACTTAACCAACGGGCTATCAATATAAATACGATAGAGATGCTCCCGGTAACCCAATAATTATTCACAAATGGTAAATTGATAAGCTGCAGGCCAATCATCACAAACAAAATAGTATTCAGCATTTCATCCACCAGCTGCCAGAACTTCTCCAACGATTCATGCGAACGCTCTTTATTATCCTGGTTAATGGAATGACTACCTGCAAACAAACCTGCGGTTACTACTGCTAATGGGATAGAAAATTCAAAAATTGTAGCCAGTACCGATAAACCCATTACCAAAGCCAAAGAAATAAGCACAATGGTTTGAAAATCCTTTACCGATTTCATGAGCCGCTGTGCCAGATACCCGAAAACGGCCCCGGCAATAATTCCAAGAAAAACTTCCTTCAAAATAAGTATAACTACGTTTGAAGCCTCAATATTTTTTTCGCCCACATTGGTTATCTCAAGTAAAATCACAAATAATACCAGGCCTACCCCATCGTTGAACAGCGATTCGCCCGAGATAATAGTTTCAAGGTGTGCCGGCAATTTTGAGTTTTTAACAATTGCCGAAACCGCCACCGGGTCGGTAGGCGATACCAAAGCGCCGAACAGTAAGCAATAAATAAGAGGCATGTGGATATGAAAAAATGGGGCCAGGTAGTATAAAAGAAAACCAAAAATAGCTGTTGATAATATCACACCTAACGTGCTTAGTACCAACACAGGCCGCATTTCTTTTTTTAGCTTTTTCCCGTCGAGATTAAATGCGCTCGAAAACAACAGGAAACCCAGCATAATATTGAGCACCACCTTCGAAAAATCGATATTCTTGGCCAGGGTAGTTAAATAACCAGCCGTTGCAGGGTCAAGTTTATCAACAATTAATATAAGGATAGAAACTATGGTGGCTATCAAAACAATTCCGATGGTACCCGGAAGTTTTATAAAGCGCGCATTTAAATAGGAGAAAAATGCGCTTACAATAACCAATAAAGCAATTACAACAAATAAATCCATAGGCGTTTACTTTTTTACTAATAAAATAAACGCCGCAATGTTTTAAACAACTGATTTTATTTAGACTCAGGATCTGTCATCCGGGTTTCCGTATCAAAATAACGTACAATCAGGCGGTTGTCGCTGTTTTTATTAAAGTAGTTAATGGCCCAGCTAAAAAATATAATTCCCTTATTGGTAAACCCGGCTAACGACATTAAATGCACAAAGCCCCACAATAACCAGGCAAAAAGTCCCTGGAAATGTAGCTTGCCTAAATCGGCCACCGCTTTATTACGCCCAATTGTAGCTAACGATCCTTTATCTTTATATTTAAACGGCACGGTGGCCTGGTTATTCAATATCCTCACCAGGTTTTTGGCAAGCCACTCTCCCTGCTGGATAGCCGCAGGAGCCACACCCGGATGCCCATTCGGTGTTTCGGGGGTAATCATAGCCGATACATCGCCAATGGCAAAAATATTGCTATAACCATTTACTTTATTAATTTCATCAACTTGTATGCGGTTACCCCTTGTAATATTAGTTGGGGGTAAGCCGGCGGGCACCTCGCCTTTTACGCCTGCAGCCCATAAAACATTGCGGGTAAGTATGGTAGTGCCATCATCTATTTTAAGCAAAACACCATCATAGCTTTGCACGTGTACACTATTGTAAATGGTGACGTCCATGTCTTCCAAAAACTTTTTTGCTTTTGCCGATGCTGCCGGCGAGAAGGCGCCAAGCACAACATCCTTACCTTCAACCAGGTAAACTTTCATATTATGCTTACGCAAGCCATGATAGTCTTTCATTAAAATCAGCTGGCGCATTTCGGCAAGCGCACCGGATAGCTCCACGCCGGTTGGCCCTCCACCTACTACTACAAAAGTCATCAGGGCCGCTTTCTCTTCCGGGTCTTTGGTGACTAACGACATTTCGAGATTTTGCAATATCAAACTACGCAGGTTTAAGGCCTCCGGGATATTCTTCATCGGCATAGCAAAATGTTCAATTTCCTTGTTGCCAAAAAAGTTGGTGTTTGATCCTGTTGCAATAATCAGGTAATCGTAATATATCGTGCCTATATTGCTGGTAAGCGTATTGGTTTCGGGGTGTATCTGTTCAACCTCGGCAAGTGCAAACCTGAAATTCTCCTGCTTTGTAAAAATCCTCCTGATTGGAAAGCCAATAGAATCGGCAGCTATAGAACCGGCAGCTACCTGGTACAGCAAGGGCTGAAATGTATGGTAATTATGTTTATCAAGCAACAGTACATCAACCGGTGCATTTTTAAGGTTCTTAGCTAATTCAAGTCCTCCAAAACCGCCGCCGATGATCACAACACGTGGCTTTGTACCTTTCTTTTTATCCATAGGAAAAATTTACAGCAAGTTTAATGCCTTAAATTGATGTATACTAATTATTTCATAATCAAATTGTAAACTTACAATAGTGTAACCAAACAATCATTTTTGAATCATTTTTACAGGAAATAGACTATAATTTCTTATTTTTAACAGATTTCTATTTAAAATGCGGTCAAATTAACAAGTGCCGTGTTAAATTATTGTGAAGAATGAACAAAAGTGATACAGTTTCTATTAAATCGACCGAAATAACAGTCAAAAAAAGTCTGCATGTTATCAAAATCGGTGGAAATGTAATAGATAACTCCGAAAACTTATATCATTTCCTGAAAGATTTTGAAACGCTGGATGGATATAAAATATTGGTACATGGCGGCGGCAAGGTAGCAACACAAATAGCAGGGGATTTAGGCATTGAAGCGAAGCTTGTTGATGGCAGGCGCATAACCGATATTGAAACGCTAAAAGTGGTTACCATGGTATATGGCGGCCTCATCAATAAAAATATAGTGGCTCAGTTACAACGTTTTGGTAATAACGCCATAGGGCTTACAGGTGCGGATGGTAATTTTATAAAAGCAAAAAAACGCCCGGTAAAAACTATTGATTATGGCTTTGTCGGCGATATCGACGAAAACTCTATAAACCCGGGCAATATAAGCAAATTGATGGAGGCGGGCTTTACCCCTGTTTTTTGCGCGATAACGCATGATGGCGAAGGGCAGTTATTAAATACTAATGCCGATACCATTGCATCGGCATTGGCGGTAAACTTGGCATCGTTATATGATACAACCCTGATTTATTGCTTTGAAAAAAAGGGGGTTTTGCAGGATATTGATGATGACGACTCATTAATACGCGAAATAAACCCCGAGCATTATGAAGAATTAAAAAAAGAACGAATTATACACAGCGGTATGCTGCCTAAACTCGATAATGCATTTACAGCGATAGCCTGCGGCGTAAAAGCGGTAATAATTGGCAAAAGCGACGATTTAGGAAATATAAAGAACAACAAACCATTTGGAACTCGTTTAAGTAAAACCACATGAACGCATCACAGCAAATAGCCATTTTGGGCTCTGGAAACATCGGGCTTTCGTTAGCCAAAGGGTTGGTTAAAGCAGGTATTTGCAAACCCCAGCAAATAACACTTACACGCAGGAATGTAGCTGCGCTGGCAGATTACGCCGCTTTAGGCTACCATACCACCGATAACAATTTAAAAGCTGTTAAAAAATCGGATATCATAGTTTTGGCAGTTTTGCCGCAGCAGTTAAATAAGTTACTTGACGAGATAAGGCCTGCAATTAAGCCCGAAAAACAACTCCTGATATCAGTAATATCCGGCGTTAGCTGCAGCGATATCCGCCAGCAACTGGAATTAAACGTGCAGGTGGTGCGTGCTATGCCCAATACCGCAATAGCCATTGGCCACTCCATGACCTGTATTGCCACCGATAACGGTACCAATAAAAACATTAACCTGGTAAAATCACTTTTTGATACCGTTGGCGTAAGTATCCAGATTAATGAAGAATTAATGACATCAGCTACCGCACTTTGTGCCTGTGGTATTGCTTTCTTTTTGCGCTCTATCCGCGCTGCATCGCAAGGTGGCACGGAGATTGGTTTTCACGCCGGCGATGCACTGAAAATGGCTGCGCAAACAGCCAAAGGTGCTGCCGATTTATTATTGCAGCTATCATCGCACCCCGAACAGGAAATTGATAAGGTAACATCGCCAAGCGGTTGTACCATTGCAGGGCTTAACGAGATGGAACACAATGGCTTTAGTTCGGCGATGATAAAGGGTATTAAGCTATCTGCCGAAAAGGCCGGCGACCTTTATAAAAAGGAAGAGCATTAATATTGACACACAAATTGTCGTAAATCTTTTCTAATTACACGAATTAGGTTGGGTTCGGGACAATGCTGCAATACACTAGTTAGTGCCGGTTATCTCGAATTTCAGGAATTGGATTAGCGTAAAGGCAGTTATATTATATAAAGTTTTCATATCTAAATAGACAGAAATTTGTTTTTTATTCGTGTAATCCGACAAAATTCGTGTCTATTCGTGTTTTAAAATAATGTTAACAGTAGAAAAAATCGGCGGTACATCCATGACCGCATTGGGTGATGTCATCAAAAACATTATCCTGTTTGAACGCAGCGGCAACCAGCTTTACAACCGCATCTTTGTAGTCTCGGCATTTTCGGGGGTAACCAACCTCCTGCTCGAAAATAAAAAAACCAAGGCCCCTGGTGTTTATCACCGTTTGGCAACTTATAAAGATTTCCATAAGCCCCTTAAAGAACTTATTGTTAAACTAAAACAACTCAATAAAAACTATGAAGGCCTTGGCTTAAACCTTGCCCAGGCCGATGCTTTTATTGAGCAACGCCTTAAAGACGCACAAACTTACCTGGAAAATATTGCCAACATCCTTGCTTCTGGCTATGTAAATAAGGCCGATGTTTTGCTGGCGGCACGCGAAATCCTGGCATCTATAGGCGAAAGTCACTCGGCGTTTGTTTTTGCCAATATCCTGCAAAATATGGGCATCAACGCCACTTTTGTAGATTTAAGCGGCTTCCATGATCACCGGTCCTTAACTATAGATCAGCGCATCCGGAAAGATCTGCAACATATAGATTTTGCCGGCACCATTACTATTGTAACCGGCTATGCCAAAGGTACCGAAGGTATTATGCGCGAGTTTGACCGAGGATACTCTGAAGTTACTTTTAGTAAAATAGCCGTTGAAGTAAAACCACAGGAAGCCATAATACATAAAGAATACCATTTGTGTACTGCCGACCCGCAATTGGTTGGTGTCGAAAATTGTTTCCCGGTAGGCAATACCAACTACGATGTGGCCGACCAATTGGCCGATGTGGGCATGGAGGCTATCCACCCAAAAGCATCCAAACCATTAGAGATCAATGATATTGACCTGCGAATAAAAAACACTTTCCAACCCGAACATCCCGGCACGCTAATCACACGCGAGTACATATGTGATAAAAAAAGGGTTGAAGTAATTACCGGAACCGAGCAAGTAATGATGATTGATATATACGACCCATCGATGGTGGGCAACGTAGGCACCGATTTTCATATCATGCAGCTATTTTATAAATATGGCGTAAGCTATACTTTTAAGGCCACCAGCGCCAACAGTATCTCGATTGTGATATGGGATAAGGATTTCAATAAAAAGCTGATACAGGAATTAGAAGATGATTACGAGAAAGTAACTGTTGAAAAAATGGCAATGGTATGCCTAATCGGTTCCAATATGGATCAGCCGGGTTTATTGGCCAAATCGGCAACGGCACTGGCACAAAATGGTATCAATATTAAAAGCTGTGGCTTTGCCCTACGTAAGGTAAACATCCAGTTTTTGGTTGCAAGAGAAGATTTTGCCGAAGCTATAAAAGCTTTGAATAAGGCGATGATATAGTCTGAAGGAAAAGGTCGACGGTGAAAATTGTAGTAGAAACACTCAATTTTCACTCTTCGGCTTTTCCGTATTTAAAGCTTTTATACTGTAACTATTCAACATTGTTAATAGTTCTGATAAATAAGCATTCACATTTCCAAGCCTGATAGTTTTAGGAGCCTGGCGTATTAAAATCTGGCCGGTTGAAGTTTGCTTTGCAACCGGGTACATTTTAATCATGAGTGAACCGTTTTCTTCCTCAATTTCGTCAATATCTGCCCAATAATATTTTACATTTTTAACATGGTCATAAATACAAACTTCATCAAATTCAAGCTGGGGTTCTTTATTTATTGCTACTAGTATTGATCTTAAATTTGAATAGAAAAGGCTGATCAGGTTAAACGCAAAACCTATGTAAATAAACCAACTTGCCACTGCTGAAATATTCTTGCTAAAAAAGATAACAAGTATCCATATTACAGTTATAACTAATTGCAAAATCAACCCGGTGCCAAATTTAAAATAGTATTTCATCCTTCATCAAATGTAACAAATTACCCTAAAGTAACTAGCTTTTACCTTTCGGATTAACCCGTCTCTTCTTCCGCCTACATTGTAACTTTCCCGTGGTTAATTTTTATAAGCGGGCAATTTTGAGCATATTTAATGGTTAACAAAGTTGATATGCGTAAACTTTTACTAATAACCCTTTTATCGGCTATCAATGTTAGCCTATCC
>NZ_JBFUIJ010000023.1:0-103312 GCF_056401935.1 Mucilaginibacter sp. P4_D1 | reverse complement strand
CGGGAACGTTCCCGGAAAACAATTGTCAATAAAACAATTAATAATGATAAAAAAAATATTTTTCTGCGCGTTTTGGGTTTTTGCCCAAACTTTTTTGCTTTTCGGGCAGGTAAAAACAGCCTTCAAAACGGGTAAAATAGCACTCTTGAAAGGCTCATCCGAAGGCCTGTTTTTGGCAGGTAATTTTAATGGTTGGAACCCGGCCGATAGCGCCTGGAAACTGATTCCGGATGGCAATGGACGCTACCAGCTTTTAACAACGATGCCTAAAGGTATTTATAACTACAAAATAACCCGCGGCAGCTGGGATAAAGTGGAATGCACTGTAACCGGCAAGCCGGCCGATAACCGCAGCCTTATAATTACCGGCGATACCACGATAGTTTTAGATGTTGCCGCCTGGCAGGATAATTTTGCCCCTGCGGAAAAGAAACATACAGCTACCGCACAGGTGCATATTATCAGCGATAAATTTGTGATGCCACAGCTGAACAGGGAACGCCGCATTTGGATTTACCTGCCTGTAAATTATACTTCATCGAAAAAAAGGTACCCGGTTATTTATATGCACGACGGGCAAAACCTTTTTGATGATTATACCAGCGGCTATGGGGAGTGGGGGATTGACGAATTGCTGGATAAAGTATCACCACAAAAGCAATGTATTATAGTGGGAATTGATCATGGCGGCGGTTTTAGGATCACCGAATACGATCCTTACGACTCAAAATATGGCAAAGGACGCGGCGATGATTATGTGGAGTTCCTGGCAAAAACGTTGAAACCCTACATTGATACACATTATAAAACCATGGCCGATGCAAAACATACAACAGTAGCAGGCAGTTCGATGGGAGGGCTGATATCAATGTATGCCACATTAAAATATCCGGGCGTGTTTGGCAACGTCGGCGTATTTTCGCCCGCTTTTTGGATAGCGCCCCCAATTTACGATTTGGCTAAACAGAAAACTATCAGCAATAAAACCCGTTTTTATTTTGTTTGCGGCGATGCCGAAAGTGAAGACATGGTTGCCGATATGCAAAAAATGGCTAGGATAATAAAGGACAAGGGTGCTAAGCCCGAAAACGCCCCCGTAACTATCATCAAAGGTGCCAGCCACAACGAAAAACAATGGCACGGCGACTGGCCTGAGTTTTACAATTGGTTGATAGAGTCGGAAAGTCCGAAAGTCGGGAAAGTCCGGAAGTAGCCTCAGATCTAAGGTTCGGGATATCTGGCAATTTTTACTTTTTTTGTAAACCACGACATTGTACCTGACCGACATTTATTATCTTTCGGACTTTCCGGACTTACGGACTTTGCTGACTTACGGACTTTCCGACTCAACACATGACCATAGAAGAAATATTAAAACAGTACTGGAACCATGATCATTTCAGGCCGATGCAGGCCGAGATTATCAAATCTGTTTTATTAGGTCATGATACTTTGGCCTTGCTACCTACAGGCGGGGGTAAATCTGTTTGTTTCCAGGTGCCCGCGTTAGCCAAGGAGGGTGTTTGCATCGTCATATCTCCACTGATTGCCCTAATGAAAGACCAGGTTGAAAACCTGAAAGATAAGGGTATTAATGCCGTAGCCATCGTATCGGGCATGGGCAGGCGCGAGATTGACCTGGCACTGGATAATTGTATTTATGGCACCGTTAAATTTTTATATCTATCGCCCGAGCGGCTGTTATCAGAGCTGGTTCAGGAACGGATAAAATACATGAAGGTTAACCTGATAGCGGTTGACGAAGCGCACTGTATCTCGCAATGGGGCTATGATTTTCGCCCCCCGTACCTGCACATTGCCGATTTACGCCAATTGCATCCCAATGTGCCTGTGCTTGCCCTTACCGCAACGGCCACGGCTGATGTTAAACAGGATATCCAGGATAAGCTGCAATTTAAAAATCCTGTTATCTACCAGCAAAGTTTTGAGCGCAGCAATATCAGCTATGTTGTTCAGGATGCCGAAAATAAATTCAGGCGGATGCTGGATATTGCCAAAGGGGTTAAAGGCAGCGGTATTGTTTATGTACGCAGCCGCAAGGATGCCGCCGAAATTGCCAGGTATTACAACGAAAATGGCATCAAGGCCGATTTTTACCACGCCGGCCTGCCCATGGACGAACGGGCTGACCGCCAGGAGGACTGGAAAAATAACCGTACGCAGGTAATTGTGGCCACCAATGCTTTTGGGATGGGTATTGACAAGCCCGACGTTAGGTTTGTTATTCATAAGGATATGCCCGAAAGCCTGGAAGCCTATTACCAGGAAGCCGGCAGGGGAGGCCGCGACGGGCAAAAGGCTTATGGCGTATTACTATATACGCATGCCGACAGGCTGCGGCAGGAAAAGTTGTTTGAACTTAATTTTCCAACTGTTGATGAAATAAAGCACGTTTACCATTGCCTGGCCAACTACTATCAACTGGCATACGATGCAGGCGAAGGCCTCAGCTTTGATTTGGACCTGGGTGCCTTTTGCAGCCGTTTTAAGCTGGATGCTATAAAAACGCTAAATGCCCTAAAGTTTTTGGAAAAAGACGAGTATCTGTCGTTCAATGAAAGTGTTTTTCTGCCATCGCGGTTCAGGTTTGAGGTGGTTAACGAGGTGCTGTACAATTTCCAGATCCAGAATGCCGGTTGGGACCCCTTTATTAAAACGCTGTTGCGGTCGTACGGTGGCGCCTTTGAAAATTATGTTAAAATAAAGGAATATGACCTGTCAAGACGTACAACATTGAGCGTTCAGCAGGTTGTTGAAGGGTTGTTACAGCTGCAGCAGTTTGGCTTAATAAGCTACCTGCAGCAAACAGATAAGCCACAGGTTACTTATTTAAAAGCACGGCAGCAATCAAACAGGCTGTTTATCAATAAAAACTACATCCAGGAGCGTAAGGAAACCTATCGCCAAAAAATGGAGGCGGTTTTTGCGTACGCTGTTCATAAACAGTGCCGCAGCCAAATGTTGCTGGCTTACTTTGATGAGCCCAACGCCCGCAAATGTGGCATCTGCGATGTTTGCCTTGACGAAAAGCGCCACAAAAACGAAGATGAACTTTTTGACAACATTACCAACGAGGTTGTACAACTGCTCAGCATCTCAACCCCCGATATCGGCACATTGATAACTACCATCAACATCGGTACCGAAAAAGATAAAATTGAAACCATCCGCCTGCTGCTTGATGCCGGGAAAATAAAAACAGACGGCGAGAAGTATTACTTATAGTCATTGGTCATTTCGCTTCGCTGTCATTGGTCATTTGCTGCGCTGTCATTAGTCATCATGTAAATTTCTGCGACCAGGTACTCGAAACTCGCTCCTGGTAACAAAAATTCTCCCACAATTCACCGTGTAAATTATACACTTCACCGACAAAAAACCTGCGTACAACTAATACACCGGAAACGGCTGTAACGATTTTTATTGGAGATCGTCATATAGGTGTATTTAAAAAATAACAAAAATAATTACTTGACAATCAAAATATTAATACCATGAAAACTAACTTAATAGCCATTTTTACAGTAATAGTTACCGTATTGGGCATCACAAATTCAACTTACGCAGCTGTAGATAACAGCAACAATAAAGGCGTGGTTTTAACAGATATCAGCAACATCAATAAAATAGAAGTTTACGGTAACGTACAGGTATACGTTACTACCGGCGCAGCCGACCAGGTAAAGGTTTACAACCAATATTATACCGAAAGTGCTTTGGTACAATCAAAAAAAGGTGTATTGAGAATTTCATCATACAAAACCGAAAAATTGGTTGTTTGGGTTACTGCAAAAGAGCTATCTTCAATAACCGCTTATGATAATGCCGAAATTAAATCTTTCGGAAACCTATCTGCCATAGAACTCGATGTTAAATTATACAACAACGCATCTGCCGATTTAAAATTAGACGCTTACAGCACCCGCGTTACCATGAATGATCGTTCAAAAGCAAATTTAAGTGGCAATGTAACCGAATACAGCCTTGTACACAACATAGCATCAAGCGTTAACAGAACATACCTGGTAACCGAAACTGCTACCGATAAATTAACCGGTGCACCAGCCAAATCCACCGAATATGCAGGCCTATAATGTTCATTGGTTCACTGGTTCATTAGTTCATTGGTCTTGTCTGGTTGAATTACCAGTCAGGGCCGATGAACTTTTTTATTGTAGCTTAAGCTTTTGCCCGGCATGCCCGCGTTCCAATGACCAATGACCAATGACCAATGACCAATGACCAATGACCAATGACCAATGACAATGAACCAATGAAATGTGCTAAAAAATCGTATATTTGCATAATAACGGAAAATTATAGCTATTTCCTCATAGCCACCCACTGTCAATTTTATTGATCAGGGTTCATTTTATCCCCGCTGATACCGTTGCTGCCCGGAAATTAATTAATGAGATCCTCTTCATGTGTTACCGATACTGAATGTTATTTCAGTTGATCAGATTGATACAGGTGTAAACCAGGAAATGCGCATTGTTTAACTAAATTTTAATAAGCATGGCTAAATCTCAGGCAACCTTCATGAAAAAACAACTCGAAAAAAATCGTCAGAAAAAAAAAGAGGATAAAGAACAACGTAAACAGGAGCGTCAGCAAAACGGCGGCGGCAGCGATCTGGAAAGCATGATGGCTTACGTGAACGAGTTTGGCGAAATTGTATCTACTCCCCCCGAAAAAAAAGTATAACCTCGCCTGCCTTACAATATTATGTAGTGTAACACAAGGAATGTTTACACTACATAAAAAATTGTAACGGCTAAATTACTCCCCATTTAGCATTTGTTATCGTTACTTACCGCACCAATCTGTTGGCGGTAAAATTTTTCAGCGATTGGCATTGAAAAGATTGACTATCGCAAATGACACTTCAAAATTCTGCAATATTTAAATTGAACCTTTTTAGTTTTTAATTGTCGTACCTAAAAAACACCTACGATTAAACTGCTATGAAAATTAATTTTTACTTGCTTGCTTGTTTTGCTTTGCTTGCATCCTGTTCTGGCGGGCGCAATGCTGCCAATGATGATACAACAGTTTCAACACTTCAGCCTGCAGATACGCAACTGGCCAGCGCGGCCAATGCCCCAGCTGTAAACATGCGGTATTGCTTTTTTTATACGGAAGGCAACAAGGCACAGGATACTACACTTGTAAGTATTTATATAAATGGCGATAAAGTTACCGGCAATATGAACTGGACGCCGAAGGAGAAAGACGCCCGCAAGGGAACGTTAACAGGTACGCTGGCAGGTAACGCCATTAAGGCTATATGGAGCTTTAACCAGGAAGGCAGCGCCGACACCATGGCTGTTGAATTTCAGCTTCGCGGAAATGCGCTTGCACAAAAGCCATACGCTTATAACCCTAAAACCGGCAGGCAGCAAACCAACAGCGCGGCTGCTTATAACGTAATTTACAATATGAAAAATTGTAAGTAATTATTAATTTAGATAAAATTATCACCATCAAAAAATGAAGACCAGGGACACCAGCATACTTTATCTCGTATTAGGTTTGTATACACTCATGATCAGTTGGCATTATAACCATTCGCCTATTTTATTGCTTATTCATTACCTGATCTGGCCGGTTTACCTGGTGTACGAATTACTGATTGGCCATCTTGCCCATGGACTGTGGCGTACAATTCCGCTATCGTATTTTAATTAGCGTAGCGCTAACCTTACAATAAACGGTATAGCCCAAAGTCTTAAGCTGAATTTAACTTGTAGCTTAACACTTTGGGCTGTTGTATTAATGCGTTAATCAAACTTTTTCAACCACAACAGCAGTACCGTATGCCAATACTTCGGTAATGCCCTGCATTACTTCGTTAGCATCGTAACGCATGTTGATAATGGCATTTGCCCCAATAGCCTGTGCATGCTGAATTAAAAGCTGGTAAGCCTCTTCACGTGCATTTTCGCAAAGCTCGACATAAATAGAAAGCCTGCCGCCAAAAAGCGACTGAAAACCACCGGCAATATTGCCCAGGGCGCTGCGGCTGCGTACGGTAATACCACGTACAACACCTAAATGTTTAACTATCCGGTACCCGTCTAACCCGGTACTGGTTGTAATAAGCGAAGTATCCATTGTTTTATTTAGTTTATGATTATTAGAGCGCCGCTAAGCTTAAATGTTACAATAGTAGCTACTTACCTGTATTTACACAAATAGGAACTTTGTACGTTTGTTTTTACTTTAAATTTGGTATTGGCCTCAACTTCAAATGATTGGCCGGCCGTATAGCTTTCCCATTCTTCTTCGCCGGGTAACAACACCTCCAGATGGCCCTCAATAATGGTCATACTCTCATGGCTCGATGTGCCAAATTCATACTCGCCCTTTTCCATTACACCAATGGTGCTTTTCCCTTCGGCGCTGGTATAACCCAGTGATTTTACTGTGCCTTCAAAATATTCGTTTACGTGAATCATGTTTATAATATTAAACGCCTAATATGCCTAAATAAAACCATTTGTTTGATAAATGCCGGCCTCAAATAATTTCACCCAAAACTGCCGAATGTTAAAATATGTGAAAAAATTAACTTTGGTTGTAATTATTAATCTGCAAAGAGCGTTATTTGCATAAAATCTGCAAGGCGCATTGTTTGCACAAAATTTATATATGAGGAAAATTCAACTTATTGTTCTGTTACTTATATCGGCTATCTACTTCCAAGGCTGTAAAAAAGACGTTGTTACTTCTGCTTCTACCACATCTGATAAAATACTGGCTGCAAATATTAATGGTGTTGTTTGGTACCCTGATACGGTTACCGCAAGAATTACTTTTAACGATGCTACAAAGGTTAAAACCTTTTCGGTAATTGGTACGGCCGATTCAAAACGGGTTATATTTAATATAAATGTGTCTAATAGCACAAATACCAATAGTTTTCCTTTGGCTACCTACAAAGTTGATGGCACAGGCAAGCTAAATATGGCTTATTACACACTTCAGAAAGATGATACCGGAAATTACGTATATGTGCAAACCGGTATTGTTGAGAGTGGTTCCGGATTGGCTACTATAACAGCTATTGACACAGTTGCCAAAGTAATTACCGGAACCTATTCGTTTACCTCAAAAAAGGTTAACCTTAATCCCGATGGTACTTATCAATCTATAGAAATATCGCAGATACTTTTAGGCACGTTTGATAAATTGCCTTATGTTTTAGGAAATGGTAATTTATAGCCAGCTGTTTTAAAAAATATTAAAGCCCTCTGTTGAAAAACAGTGGGCTTTTTTTGTGCGCCCGGCCCGGGCGCAAACTATAGGGTCGAAGTGTCGCGGGCGACTGCGAATCTGAAGGCAGCCGGCGGTAAATCTCCGGCCTGACGAACAGGAAGCAGATCAGGCACTATGATGTGGGTAATTTTGCAAAACGAAGCCCGAAACTATCCGAAACATTTGGATGTAAATCTGACAGGTATGCGGCCGGTTTTCGTCAATTTTGAATGCAGCAGAAGCGCAGCCTTGCCGCCGATTTCCGACCTAAAGATGAGTTCACGAAATTGTTCAGGGCAATTTTGAAAGAACATTTTGAGAAGAGTTTGGCTGGCAAAATGAAAAAAGGAACTATAGGTGCTGAACGAGCTAAATTGGTGCGTGCCCGGGATATGTTGATTCGTGGCGTGATCAATGAATTGGATTACGAAGAAATAATTTCTCTTTTTCAAAGTCATGTTCAAGAACTACAAAATATTATCACTGACTAACCCTTATTTGCCATGGATCAGACCCTWTGTGAAATAATATTATAATTACATAATCGTCTGGTAATTATATATTTAACTACAAAACTTATAGCGGGATAGGGCTGTTGAAACTGTGATTTTTTTGGCCTAATTACTTGATTTATAATTAAAAAAAAAGCCACTCCTTCAAGTGGCTTTTAGGTATCCGAAAATAAGAGATTTTCAAACTAATTTGTGCAAGATCTGGAGCGTTTAAGCCGTATGACAGGTTTTGAGTGATTTTGAAATCTTTCGCTTTAATTAGCGACTTCGGAAACCCTGGTCATGCAATTTCTTGCGCGAAGTTTATTCGAATGTGTAAATCGCCCCTACTTTAGAAAAATCAACCTTTTTAACTGGCTTATTGTAAGCGATCTAAAATCGGTTTGTTCACTGCCGACAGTTTTTGGTTTTCGGGTTTTATCAGTTCAAAAACCAATACCTCATTTTTACCGGTATGCAACCATTCGCGTGGTACATACAGCGTTTGTTGAGGGCCGGTTCGCCAGTATCTGCCTAAGTTATGTCCGTTAATCCAAACCATGCCCTTACCCCAATTGGTCATGTCGAGGTAGGTATCGCCTAATGAGACCAATGAAAAACTCCCCTTTTTCATAACAGGTGTGTTTAAACTTGCCAAACCAGGTTTAGGTTTGTAGCTACCCACCGTTTTTAATGACAAAGGAAAGTTTTGCCAACCCGTTATTTCATCGTTTTGAAAAAATACCTTACCAACAATTCCCTTTTTGTTCTGTAACAGGTATTTACCAAAATTGATGCGCCCAAGATTTTCGACTAAAATATCCAATGTCACATTTCCACCAGGTAAACTCACGTTCATGCTATCCAATCCGGTACGGCGGTCAAGGTTTCCCACCGTTTTTCCGTTGATCATTACTACGGCGAAATCTCTGAGATCTTTAAGCTTTATTATTCCGGATTTCCCTCCCGGAATCGTGGTGCGGTATAACATAAAACCATAATCAAGTTTCATATCCTCAAAGGTTAATGGATTTTGACTAGTCTTACTTTCAAGTTTTAAGTCGTCAAGGTCTGCTACATTATTGAGCTCAATTTGAGGTATTATGATGGTGGGCTTAACCGGCGGAACAGCAGGCAAATTAACGCCGGCGGGTAAATGTTTTTGAATTACGTTTCTAAAAGCCCAAAATTTAGGTGTTGCGTTTCCGGCTTCATCAACTGGCGCATCATAATCGTAACTGCTTATTTGTGGCTCAAACGGGGCCTGGTCGTTATAGTTGGCCCCATTCATAAATCCCCTCGTAGTTCCGCCATGAAACATGTACATATTTATCGAAATGCCGGCTGCAAGTACAGAGTCTAAGCGGCCGGTATACTGATTGGCCGGCACCGTATGGTGTTTTGTACCCCACCAGTCGAACCACGCCGGATACCATTCGGCAATATAGTAGGGGCCTTTACCGTCGTGGTTTTGATTGATAAGTTCCTTTACCTTAGCCGGGTTGTCTAAGCCGTTCACTGCCGGCAGCAAACCTGGTAAATGTCCTTTCACCAGATCAGCGGCCGGATCGCAGGTATATAACAGCCCGTCAAATCCCGCGTCTTTAAACATCTTTTGATTAACGGCCAGGTAATCCTTGTCAGAGCCGTATGATCCATACTCATTTTCAATTTGTACCATCAGGATGTTACCGCCGTGATTTACCTGGTAGCGGGACAATCTTTTCCCCAATTCTTTAATGTACTTGTCGTATTCGTTTAAATACTGCGGATTTTTACTCCTTACGATTAACCCTTCTTCATTTTCCAGCCAATATGGATATCCGCCAAATTCCCACTCGGCACATACATAAGGGCTTGGTCGCAAAATTACCCACAAACCTTCCTCCTGGGCTATTTTAACAAACTCAACAATATCATTGTTGCCGGCAAAGTCAAATTGCCCTTTTTGAGGCTCGTGCAAGTTCCAGAAAACATAGGTGCCTATGGTATTAAGGCCCATGGCTTTTGCCATTTTCATTCTATCGCGCCACGCCTCCCGTGGTATGCGGGGATAGTGTAATTCGCCCGAGATCATCTGTAAAGGCTTGCCATCTAACAGAAAGTCTTTATCGCCTAAAGTGAATTGGTGTTTAGGTTGAGCCGCGACCTGGCCGCCCGCCAGAAAAATGGTCGTTATTAAAAAAAGAATAATTGATCTCATTAAAAAATAAATAAAGTATAATTGATTAAATAGTTGGCACACTTCTCAAATTGCATTAAAGACGCGGTTAAGCGTCACTAATACCTCTCGCTATTGGCTGATGCCGCTAAAATGGATGTAAAATCAATTAATAAAAAGGGGCTAACCAGCAAAATTGAAGGGGTAAAGCACTAAAAAGGGAACATGAAAATTATTTTCGTAAAATTCTGCTACTCAAAAAGAGGATATCATTGCACAACGCGCATTAGATTGCCGGCTGGAGAATGTTTTTTATATTTCAAATAGAGGCAGACCGAGTTATTGATCACCAACTTATTTTCTTTCAGCCACCTGGTTAACCATCGCGTTTTTGAAGTTCTTTCTGAATTTTTTAATGTATTCAGAGGGTTTTAAGTCAAACACTTTTTTAAACTGCTCACGAAAATATTTGATATCTTTTATTCCAACAGCATAAGCGGTCTCCAATATATTTAAATCGCTATGTACAAATAACTGAGCCGCTTTTCGCAACCTGATAGACCTTATGAAGCTATTTGCGGATTGCCCCGAAATCATTTTGATTTTTTTATAGATCCCGGAATAAGACATATTTAATTCGGAGGCTAAGGATTGAAGGTTAAAATCTGGATCTGTGATATGATCCTCAACAATTCGGATGCAGGAATCCAGAAATCGTTTGTACTCTATCGAGATGCTGTGTGGGTTATTGTTCAGCGTAATTTCATTATAAAAATATTGCTGAAGGGTATTCCTGCTCTTCAGTAGCCCATTGACTTTTGCTTTCAGGATATCTTTGTCAAAAGGTTTTCCGATATAATCATCAGCGCCACCTTCAATACCTTTTAGCTTTATCTCATTTGATGCACTGGCCGTTAAAAGAATTACCGGAACGTGTGAGGTTGTCATATTTCCCTTAATGGCCGCACAAACTTCGATACCTGTTATACCCTGCATCATTACATCACATATAACAATATCCGGCCATTGTTCGTTTATTATTTTTATTCCGTCTTCACCGCTCGACGCAACCAGAACATTGTATTCAAGCTTAAAAATCTGGCGGAGGTATTCTCTCATATCCTCATGGTCATCGATGATTAATAACGTTTTGAAGTGAGACAATGATTGATCTTCAACGGGGTCTGCTGCCAACACTATATCATTGGCTGTGGTTTCAGAATCAATCAGCTCCTTTAAAAACCCGGAGGTAGCGGATGGTTGCTCTAAAATAACCTGGTCTTTAACGTGAGAGTTGCCTTTTTTAAAAGTGATGGTGAATGAGGTACCGTTTCCAATCTGACTTTGATATTCAACAGTTCCGGCCTGGCGTTCTACAAAATTTTTGACAAGGTATAGTCCAAGACCAAATCCCCCGGTTGGTGTGCTGGTTAAATCAGGTACCTGGTAAAAACGGCTAAACAGTTTTTCACCAACTTCAGGCGGGATTCCGCATCCATTATCCTCAACCATTATTGATACTGCTTGTTCGGCCTCTTTTGTATAGATGCGAATCTTGCCATGCTTAGGAGTGAATTTTATAGCATTCGAGAGTAGGTTAAATAACACTATTTCTGTTTTTTCTCTATCTACATAAATATTCAGGCACTCGGCTGTCGATGCAAACTCAAGATGAATTTGTTTTCTTTTAGCTTCATGTACAAAACATAAATAAACCTCGTTACACAAATCAACAATATTAACATTGCTTATTCTAAGCTGGTCTGATTCTGATTCGGCCTTTTTGAAAAGCAGCAGTTGATCTACCAGGCCTAATAGCCGGCGCGCGTTTCTGTAAACAATGGTTAAACTGGAGGCATCCATAGCCTTCTTTTCGCTAAATAGGAGCTCCTTAACGGGGTTAATGATTAATGTTAATGGCGTCCGGAACTCGTGAGAAATATTGGTAAAAAAAGCAAGCTTTCGTTCACTTAGCTCTTTTTCCTTTTCACTTTCATAGTGTGCAATCTGAATTTCGTATTTTAATTTGGCCTGGTGGTCCCTATATAACAAATACAAATAAACCAACCCTGCAATAAATATGGTGTAAATAGTGTACGCCCACCAGGTTTGGTACCATGGTGGCGAAATAATTATGATTAAGGATTTAGGCGTTCTGTTCCACACGCCATCGTTGTTACTTGCAATTACTTTAAATGTATAAGTTCCCGGATTAAGATTGGTGTAAGTAACCTTTCGCTGGCTGCTGTTAAAATTCCATTTTTCATCAAAGCCTTCTAACTTATACCGATAAACATTTTTCTCTGAATGGGTATAATTAAGTGAAACAAATTCAATTGAAAATACATTTTGGTCGTAACTAAGCAACGCAGTATCGGCTATGCTAACCGGTTTTTTCAACGGCGAATTGTTACCCGGCTTTACCGATTTATTAAAAACCTGAAAATCGGACAGGTAAATCTGGGGGATCTTGTTATTCAATTTAATTTTTGAGGGGTCGAAAACAACTACACCAGAGTTTCCACCTAAATAAATCTGGCCGTCTGCAGACTTGTAAATGAGCGAGTGGGAAAACACGCCGTCGCCTTCGTCAAAATTGGTAACAGTTAATGTTTGAGGAGTAAATTTTGATATCCCGGTAGCAGAGTTAATCCAAAGATTCCCGAAGCTATCCTCAACCAGGTTATTGAAAACATTACTTGCAAATCCATCTTTGCTGGAGTAAACAATAAAAGAATCATTTTCCGGAACATATTTATTCAGTCCATCGGCCGTGCAAATCCAAATATTGTTTTTACTATCCTCAAATACACAGTGCACAATATTATTGCTGAGGCTACTCGCATTTTTGTCGTTATAAGCATAATGATGGAAAACGCCCGTTTTCTGATCTAAACGATCAACCCCGTTTCCATTCGTTCCAATCCACACGTTGCCTTTTTTATCTTTTAAAAGGTTATAAATATGGTTGCTGGCAATTGAATTGGGGTTTTTATCATCGTTATAATAATGTTTGAATTGCTGTTTTTCTTCGTTGTATATCTTAAGCCCGGCGTCTGTCGCGAGCCAGTATTCATGGGGCCTTACTTCAAGAATATCCCTGAAAACGTCTTCATTAAAAAAATTGCTCAGGGCCGAATGATGAAAGTGGTGTATAAACCGGTTGTTCTTAACGTCAAACTTATCAAAACCGTTTTCGGTAGCGGCCCATAATACACCATCATTATCTAAATATATTTTGCCAACCTGATTGCTGCTTATGCTTGAAGGATCATTTGTGTGATTAAATAGTTTGGTGGTTTTCTTTATTAAATCAAACTGATAAAGTCCGTTGTTTGTTGCCAACCACAACATGTTACCTTGCAACAGCATGCTTTTTACTTCGCGCGGTTTTATTGATAATGGAATGAAATGGAATTTGTATTGCGTAAAATCGACTTTTGTTAAGGCATCTTTACCGCAGAGCCACATAATTCCGGCATTATCATTGTAAACGTAGCCATCGGCCGTACTATTAACATCGCCAATTTTATGCCATTGGCCAGTGCCCTTATTTATAAAGTAAAACCCGGCGTTGCTTCCAACAACTAAGGTGGAGTCATTTGCATTATCGATGCTAAAAGCGCCTATATTAAGATTGTCATGACTGGGGAATGCGGTATATTGTTGAGTTTTAGGGTCAAAACAAAAAAGGCCGCTCCAATAGGCGCCTACCCAAATACAACCGTTTTTTTGATCGTAGTAAAGGCTCCAAATATCATTAGGGCTTTTTTTATGCAAAGATTCGGTTTGCGGATAATTGGTAAAACGCTTACCCACCTTATTGAATTTATTTAACCCGCCATTCCAGTTCCCTAACCACAGGTTTTTCTTATTATCTTCAACAATGGCATTTACCGACTTTCCTTTTATTGAAAACTTGTTTTCTGAGTTAGGTTTATAGGTAATAAATGACCGGCTACCCGCAACATATTGATTAAAACCATCGTCTGTTCCTATCCAGATAGTTCCTTCTCTATCGCATAGGATCGAAAAAATCTTGTTGTTACTTATTGACTGCTTGATATTGTCGCTATGGTAAAACCGCTCAAATTTTTCGGTATTGGGATCTAAAACATTTAAGCCATCCATTGTACCCACCCATATGTTACCGTTTTTATCTTCGGCCAGCGCATTAATATAATTTGAGCTTATACTTGTGGTGTTTCCGGGAATGTTCACTAAATTTTCAAAGGAGTAGCCATCAAACTTACAAAGGCCATTGTCTGTTCCTATCCACATATATCCACGCCTGTCTTTAAGTGCTACGGTTACATTTTCGGATGGCAGTCCGTCATGCGTATTATATGATTTTAAGGCAAAATTCTTGGTGTCGTTGGTTGGAAGGGCAGGCAGGTTTTGTGCATTTAGGCTAGTTATACACAAAAGATTAATTACTAAGAACAAGACAGCTTTATACATAAATCCGTTTCACTTTTAATTAGATAAATACTATACCGGTTTATTGCCGGTATTTTGCGCCAGTGTAAAATAAGCTTCACAACCTTTTTTTGGTCAGTAGTACAATAAATATTGTACTAAATACACTTATATATTATTGGTTGGCCATGTTTCAGCAAGTGCGAAACACAGCCTCCCGGCATCTTAAAAGCGCAGGCAAATGATCTTTTAAGATTGAAGTGTCGACTCTTTATTTGAGACACTTCTCGCCTCCGGATTAAAAGTAGAACGTCATTTAACCCAAATTAGATGATTCATCCGTCCTTTTAAATTTATACCCGAATCTATAGTATGATTAGAAACATTGAGTTTATATGGCAATCAAATTTAAGTAAATATTAATTGTGTTTATAACAATAATTATAATTGCCTGCCATCCGGAGAAGGGTAATTTTTGCGCCCGCGAGATAAACTATTATTGATAAAATGGAAATAAGTTGAACTATCGCTCTAAAAACCAATTGAAATGACACTTTATCCCCGCAATATTGAGACTTTGCCCCTTTTCAATCCATGCTTTTTATGGGACATTTAGGTTAAACCATATAAACACGGATTTCTTTTTTCCACCATTGCTTACAGCCCTTTTCACCGGCTAACCAGATTGCTGACGATTGTATCCGGCAGCGGTTGATGAATAGTTATTGGTTCGGGAAATCTGAATTTTTTAACACGCCTACCATGAAAATATTAAAACTGTTGCTGCATATACATTCGGTTGTTTTGCAGTTAACCGATGTCGTTACCTGTTTTGTACCCATGCCGGGTAGATCTCCGCCATATTTACAAATCAAAACTAACTGCATATAAAGAACCAATTATCTAATATTTTAATATAAAACTTATGAGAAAAAATTTAACCACCCAGGCACTATGCTGCTTGTTAGCCTTTATCATGGGCTGTTCTAAAAACACCATTCAAAAGAACCCTGATATCTCAGGCTTGTCTACAAAGCAAAACCTTGCCCTTTCAACTACCAACACCAATAGCTTTCGTGGGATAAACTGGGCCGACCCTAATGGCAACGAAGGCGATGGAAGGGTTGTATTACCCAGCGGCATGACAACATCGCTCACCGCTACCCAGGCTGCTACTTTAGCAACCAGTATTTCAAGCGCAGTTAAAACAAGCGGCGGTACCACCATCAGAATGCCCATAAATCCATGGACGGCCTCAAGCTCTACCTATTGGCCTGTTTACCAGGCTGCAATTAATGCAATTATAGCCAATGGCTGCAAGGTAATACTTTGCTATTGGCCTGTAGGCGTGCATCATGTACCGGATACTACCCAATGGACTACCATGTGGACAACTGTAAATAATGTTTATAAAAACAATACATCTGTTTTATATGAGCCCATTAACGAGCCGGTTGACTATTCAAGTACCGATTTAAATAATTTGTATGCAGGTTTCCTGACCACATTTAGCCCCGCAGACGGCAAATGCATCCTGGATGGCACCGGTTACGCAGCTGATGTAACTACTGTTGGCGCCGATTCAAGATTAGTTAATCAATACCTGGGCCTGCACTGCTATTGGTGGTTCTGGGGCTCCTACAACGTTTGGTCAAGCTATTACAATATCATGTCGGCCAGAACCGGTTCCTATGCCTCACGTACTGTAGTAACAGAGGTTGGTATCGAAACATTCAGAAACATGAGTTTCTATCAGCAATGGGATACAGGCGTATATGTTGACCAGGCTTTCCTGACCGGATCACTTACCTATGCCCGCGACAATTCAATGGGCACTATAGCATGGTCGGGTGTTAATGATATTGATACCTATCGTTGGTATACAGCGAATAACAATCTTGTGGAAGTTAGCCCGGGCACCGCCAATATGTTCAGGTGGTCATGGAAACTTACTGCATCACCTGTATGGCAAGGGCCGATTGCCGACGGACGGTACAAGCTTCAAAACCGCGCTTCCGGTTTGATGCTTGATAATCTGGGCAGTACAACCGATGGTGCTACCGTAGCTCAATGGGCATCCGGAACAAGTGCTAACCAGAAATGGAATATAAGCTATACCGCAGGTTATTATACGTTGAGTTGCGTAACCGGTAAAGAGTGCCTGGATACCGGGGGTAATACAGCTGATGGATCATCAGTTGAACAATACACCGTAGGCACCAGTAATAACCAGCGCTGGTCAATAGTTTCGGCCGGAAGCGGTTACTACAAGATAGTTAACCTTACTACAGGGAAATGCCTTGATACAGGAGGTTTGACTGCCAACGGATCTGTTATGCAACAGTGGACAAGCGGTTCGAGCTACAACCAGCAATGGGCGCTTATAGCGCAATAAAAAGTCTGTAGTACCAAGTCGTAAGTGTAAAGTTGAATTTTTCTTTTTTCGACTTAGAACTCTCGGCTAAAATTATCCGTCAATTTATCGACGACATTATACTACATCGCGAGGCTGCCTTAAAAAGGCAGCCTTTTCTATTTTGCGATTTATTTACCTTGCGATTGATAACTGAAAATTGCAAAGCACTGTACTCATCGGGAGTTGAAATTGAAATCTGCTAAATTGGTTTAGTTCATAGTTTCAACAAGGGGCATCTTAACGCTAAGTAGCGCTTATAAAGCAGGCAAAGGAAATTGAAAGCTGTATCATCTTGAATGTAGCAGGATGGAAAACAACCTACAATGCGGGAAAACATGCATCTTTTGCGGCATTATAGCAGCGCAACACATCTAAATAGTTAATGGAATGAGCTAATGACATCGGGATGATACGAGCTTCAAACAAAACCTTGTTTTTATTGGCTGATCCTGGTTAAATGGTCCGGTTACCGAAGGGGCTTATATTGGCCAACAACAGGCACAAACATTTGGATGCGCCTAAATTGCGCTAAGTTTAATGTTAACCATGATAAAATATAATATATTGATTATCAGATATTTATAAATATTTTTTCTGAAATGTGTTAAGTTATGTTAACCATGTTAGATGCGGGCGCTATAGGATTAAGTGCCTTGCTGCAGTACTCATGATATTGTGGGAGCTGCCAAATTTCAAAACATGTACAAAGCAGATATATCGTATTTAAAACGAAACCCCGATAGAACGCAATGGGCGGCTCTATCGGGGGGTATCGCTAAGGCAAGAGGGAATTATATCATTCAATGTAATACCACAACACCTTAATATCCAGGGTTATTGGGTAGTAATTTTTTGTTAATGTCAATGTCGGCTTGCGGCACTGGCCATAACCATCCTTTACCTGCATCAAATGTCCGGGTATCTAACTTAACCTGCTTAAACTGCCAGGTAGCAGCACTTGCCGGATTACTCAGCAATGATTTGTCATAACCATATACATCATGAACCAGGGACTGATCTTTCCATCGCAGCATATCGGCATACCTGGTACCTTCCATAAAGAATTCAACCCGACGCTCATGCCGTAATATCGCTCTTAATTGGGTTTGGTTTAAGCCGGAACCTTCCACATTTTCCACCTTGGGCATACTTACCCTTGCCCGCACCTGGTCAATTAGTGTATAAATTTCCGTTGCGGTGCTTCCCGATTCAATCAGCGCCTCGGCACGGATCAGCAATACGTCGGCATAACGCATCAAAATAGTATTGAGAGAGCAATTATTCGGGTCGGCAATACCTATCGCCGCATATTTACGGGGGCGCGCACCAGATGGCACCACATCAGTGGCAGGCACGTAGGTAGTTGTGCCCCATAAAGAGCCCGGTAATACTACCGAAGCTGCCAACCTTGGGTCGCGATTGACATAAGGGTTTTGAGCATTGTAACCCGAAGCAGCGTTGGTAACCGGCAATCCATTAGTCATGTAATACGAATCGATCAAATCGGCAGTAACGTTTGGAGTTGGCCAAACGCTTAACGATAATGCAGATGATGGCCAGGGTTGTGGTTGGGTGGTTGGTATATACTGGATATCAAATATCACTTCGCTATTATTTTCATGCGATTCATCAAACATCGAACCATAGCTGGGGTATAAACTGTAGGCATTAAGATTAATTACATCTTGTGCTGCCTGCGCAGCATCGGCCCACTTTCCGTTATACAACAGCGCTTTTGCCTTGTAAGCTAATGCAGCTCCTTTTGTTACCCGGCCAACATCAGAACCCGAGTAGGAGGCAGGCAGTGCGGTGGCTGCTGCTGTCAGGTCGGTTATAATCTGGGTAAGCACGGTAGCTTTAGCAGTCCTTGCAACATATGCATCCGATAGGGACAGCACACTGGTAATTAAGGGTACATCGCCAAAATAAGTAGTCAAATCCGTATAGGCGTATCCCCGTAAAAACTTCGCCTCGGCCGACATTTGGGTTTTTACGGTAGCATCAATGTTTGCATTGGCAACATCCTGCAAAAACTCGTTGGCCCTTGAAATAATGGTGTAATCCTGGTTCCACTTTGCATATGGCGCCCAACTGTTGGTTGTGGTTTGCCATGCTCCTACTTCCTTTGAGCCCTGCCACGCATCCTGGCAATAGGCATTATCCGATTCAAATTCAAATTGAAAAAAATGCGCCGGGGTGGCATTCGGTTGTATCGCATTGTAAATGCCCACCAACGCCATTTTTACCTGGGTTTCGTCTTGGTAAAATGTCGAGGGCGACAAACGGTCTTTTGGCGTCTTGTCCAAAAGGTTTTTCTTGCAGCCGGCAAGATTAATAACAGATGCTAAGATTATGATTTTATATATAGTCTTCATGATTTTATCCTTTAGAAATTAACATTTATACCTGTAGTCATTACCCGAACCTGCGGATATGCCTCAGCTCTTGTTTGATCAGAAGTTTGTTCCGGATCAAAGCCTTTGAACTTGGTGAATGTGAAAGCATTTTGCACATTGGCATATATCCTAAGCGAGCTTAAGCCTATTTTCTTTATAGCAGCCGGACTTAAAGTATACCCTAATTCAATATTCTTAACCCTTAGGTATGATGCGTTTTCCACGTAGAAGGAAGAGTGGATATTGTTTCTTACGCCATCCAATGTGACACGGGGATAGGTATTAGACGGATTTTGCGGCGTCCACCTGTTTAACCACCAGGAACCAACATTTGCAAAGCCGCTAAAAGGCGAAGCTATTTCATAGTAGGTATAACCTTGCATGCCTTGTACGCCTTGCAGAAATACCCCCAGATCGATGCCTTTCCAGGCTACGTTAAAGTTAAAAGCATAGGTTATGTCAGGAAATTGCTTACCTATAATTTTGCGGTCGTGATTTTGGTCAACTATGCCATCACCATTAAGGTCTGCATATTTAATGTCGCCGGGCTGCGCACTGTAGTCGCTTACTTTAACCACACCCGTTTTAAGCGTATAGCTGCGGCTTGCGTAAGGAATAGATGCATCGCTGTTGTTTTGCCATGTAAAATCGGAGATTTGGTAAATGCCCGTCATCTGATAACCGTAGAATGAATTTATAGCCGAGCCAACAACAATCGCTTTTGGCGAGCTATACTGCTGAGGCACGTTCATGCTGGTGATTTTGTTGACGATGTGAGAAACGTTGAAAGAAGTTCTTAATTTAACACCATTGCTAAACGTTGTTTTATAGGAAATACCCAGTTCAAAACCCTTGTTTTGCACTTCGCCGGCGTTAGCCATTGGGGCCGACTGAGCAATTGTTAGTGGGATTGGCTGGGTCAACAATAAGTTTTTGGTCCTTTTATCAAAATAATCGGCGGTAATTTCAATGTTATTGTGGAAAGAGATGTCGAGCCCCAAATCTAATTGCTGAGCTGTTTCCCAGGTCAAATCTTTGTTGGTCATAGCCGTAACGGCAACACCCGAGTAAAGTGTTCCGCCGAACGAGTAATTCTGGCCCGAACTCAGGATATCACTGCCATTATAGTAATTATTAATATTTTGATTGCCTAAACGCCCCCAGGAGGCGCGGATTTTTGCAAAATCCAGCCAGCTCACACTTTTCATAAAATCTTCCTTTGATAACACCCAGGCTGCAGAGAACGACGGAAATGTTCCCCATTGCTTACCTTGTGCAAACCTGGAAGAACCGTCTCTCCGGATATTTGCTTCAAATAAGTACTTTTCGTCGAACGCATAGTTCAAACGGCCAAAAAAAGAGCGAAGGCCGAGGTCGTAGCTGCCAGAGTTATTGGTTTGTGTGGCCGCATCGCCAAGATTCAACACGCGTTGCGTGTTGTTAACAAAATGAGAACGGAAGCCGCTTTGCCAATCGTAGGTAAATTCCTCTTCGCTATACCCGCCTAATAAGTTGAATGAATGACGGTTAATTGTCTTATTGTATTTCAGTAAACCAGTAAGCAGCGAATGGCCATCAATCTCGTTGGTTACATTAAGGTCTGAAGGCAATTGTGTAGTTGTTCCATTTTGATTTTGCAACGTTACATTGGCGTGAAAAGCATTTGTATTTGTATAGATGGCATTATAACCGTAAGTAAGCTGTGCACTTAACCCCGGCAAAATTTTATACTCGGCTTCTGCCTGCCCGTTAAAGTCGTAACGTTTTTGCAGGCTTGTGCTACCTTCTTTAATCTCACCGTAGTAATTACGTTCGCCATTTACTGATACCCAGTTTCCGTTCGCATCTTTAAGCGGATGTATAGGCGCCAGGGTAGAATACCATTCGGCATTCCAAAGGTCAGTCGGTTCGCTTTTTACACCCAAATTTCCGGATACATTACCAGAAACACGAAGCCTTTTATCTTTAAGATGGTAGGTGTCAAGGTTGAGGCGAAAATCTGTTTTTTTGTAATTGGTTGCCACCAGGATTCCATCCTGATCCAGATGACCCAGCATAAATGCATAATTGACGTTGTCGCTTCCCCCTGTTGCGCTTACACGATGATTTTGCATATAGGCATTACCATAATATACCTTGAAATAATTGATATCGGGGTATAATGGATTGTTGTGCGCCGCGTATTTTTGAATAATCGAATCCGGATACGCAGGTGCCGATCCGGTATTTACCGCGGCCTCATTGTAAAGTGTAGTGTATTGAACAGAGTTTAATACATTGGGTAGCCTTGTTGGGCTTTGAATACCTGCATATGCGCTATAGTTAACATGTATTTTGCCTGCCGATCCACGCTTGGTAGTAATTAAGATAACCCCGTTTGCCGCGCGGCTTCCGTAGATAGCCGAGGATGCAGCATCTTTCAACACCGAAATTGATTGAACATCGCTGGGGTTTACGTCTCCTATGCTGCCAGGAAAGCCATCAACTAACACCAATGGGGAATTATCTCCAAAAGTGCCTACCCCCCGAATGTCTATAACTGTATTATCATCGCCGGGTTTACCTGAACTTTGCAGCGCAAAAACACCAGAAACCGTGCCTTGTAACGCCTGCCCGGTATTTGTCAATGGTCTGCTTTCTAAATCCTTTGTATTTACAACACCAACCGATCCTGTCAGATTTTCTTTCTTCTGCGTTCCGTAACCTACCACTACCACATCGTTCAAGGTTTTCATTGAAGGTTGAAGCTTTATTGCAATATCAGTTTTTCCACTTACTACAATTTCAACTTTCTCGTAAGATATATAGGTTACAACGAGTACGGCATTTTCGGGCACATTCAAAAGTTGAAAGTCGCCTTTTAAGTCACTCAGGGTACCTTTGTTAGTTCCCTTTATACTGATAGAAACACCCACCAGCGGCTGGCCATCAAGAGCATCTACTACAGATCCTTTTACGCTTATTGCAGTCTTAACGGGTGTTATCTGGGCCGTTATATGCCTATTGGGATGTGTTATTAAATTGGGGGTTAACGCGTTTGCGCCAATTGGCAATATAAATAATGCCAAAGTTTTAAACGTAGTGCGAACCCCTCTGGAATACAAATAATTTGGGAAAAGTAATTTTCGTTTCATAATTGGGTTATTAAAATTTAAGTTGGTTGGTTCAGTAGGCAAGCGCAGTTATATGTTAATACTGTTGACGATGGCACATAGGCAAACGTAATATTGGCATACCAACACAGCCTCCGGAGTTAACAATAACAAGCAATTGCCCGGGCCAGGAATCTATCCCGGCATTTTCGTTGATGTGTTTTTAATAAGACGCCGGTGGCTTCTCTTTTTTAAAAGCATAAGCTGTTCTTGGAATTTTCCTCATGATGGTGTTTAATTAATAGCGTAATTGGTTAATATGAATTGTCATTTTGAGACGACCATTCAAGAGGGCAAAGTCTTTGAAAAACGCTAAAAACAAAAGGGGCTAACCTGCAAAAAAGAAGGGGCAAAAAGGGAGTTTTAGATTGAAGAATCCTTTTTAATGATTTCGCAGTGAAAGTTTTTTTAAAAAGATAGTATATCGCATTCGCGGTCATCTATCATCTTTTGAGTATTGCTGTGCTGAAGTAAGTATCTTCAGTCTTCTCCATTCAAGCGAACATTACTACGCCAAAGCCAGTCACTTTGTAAACTTGTGATTGATTTACAGTTCTAAACTTAGATGGGTTCGAATCCCTCGCCGCTGGAAAGATTGTCAAAACGTATTAAAAGCCTGTAAATCATACGATTTACAGGCTTTGTTATTACCGAAGAAATCCGGAATATGCAATAAACCATATATATGTAGTTGTAGGTTAGACCGCGGCATTAATAGTTCTGGACAGTTTAGCCCGTATCGGATGCACTTGCGTTTGCAGATCTCTAAAAGCGGACAAAATCGATTTGTTTTTTATAATTACCTGGAGACATGCCGGTCATCTTTTTAAATATTTTGGAAAAATAAAATATGTTTTCGAACCCCGTCTGAACTGCTATTTCGGCGTACGTCATCTGGGTAGTAACCATCAGGTATTGGGCCCGTTCAATCCTTTTTTCATGAATGTATTTTAGGGGCCTTTCTCCGGTGTAATGTTGAAACAGTCGCGAGAAATAATCGGTATGCTGATTCGCTCTTTCGGCAAGGCTTGTTACAGACAATTCCTCGTGTAGGTTCAATTGGATATAACTGATTGCGTCGAGGATTTTAACCGGTATGTGGTTGACTTCTTTATGTTTAAATATCTCCGGTATTAAAAAGCGAGAGACCAGTTGCAAAAGAATGCCATGGGTCTCGGTAAAAGTTGCCATGTTTTGCTGGTTATTAAGTTCCTGGTACTCTTTGTAAAAGATATTTTTTTCATATATCCGGGGATTATCAGAACGGTTAATGCCCCTCCCTGGATTTATTTCTAACAAGCGGACGAAATTCAAAATGTCAACGTCTGTTGCTTTTACTTTAAAGACAGACCGGTTGTTGACAAATAAGGAGATCCCATCAGATGACTCTTCAAAAAACTGGATAAAATACTGGCTCAGGTGATTTTGGCAAATAAGGTTGCACAACGTGAAACTGGGTATCAGATATAAAAAACCTGGCTCAAGGTTTAGTGTGATTGAAATATCTGAAATTTCACCCGCACCGGCATCAATATAATAAAGTCTGAAATATGGACTGATCACGTTTTTGTAATTCCATTTAGGGCCAAGGTTCACATGATCTACATTCAATAGCGTATATGTTTGTTTTAATGCTCTTTTAATCATAATGTGCAGTAAATAAGTTGTTTTTAAACTATTGTTTCACCTGTCCGGGTATCTTTAAATTGGTTTAAGGGGCGAAATCCCAAAGATGCTTCGTGCTGTCGATAGAGCAATATTAAACAAAATGTCGGTTTTGTATAAAAAAAAGTCCCATTAGGCCATCTATTTGATAGCTATTTCAAAGTAAGTTTGATCTTTCAATCAGATGGCAGGTATAAAACCTGCTCATCAGCCAATTATTATGATGTACCAAAGAATACTGACTCACCGCTCCGGGTTATAGATAACCGCCCGGGCATTCAAGATATATTTAAGAATTACCAAACCCCAATTATGAACAGAAGAACACTAATAAAAGGTTTAGCCACAGGAGTATCTTCCTTATACCTGTCAAAACTTTACGCTAACAATTTGTTGCAAACACATGCAAACCCGGACATTGCCGCCAGGCCGTTTAAACCAACATGGGATTCATTGGCCGGGTATCAGGTTCCCGAGTGGTTCAGGGATGCCAAATTTGGTATGTGGGCGCATTGGGGCCCGCAATGCCAGCCAGAGCGCGGCGATTGGTATGCCCGCGGAATGTACCAGGAAGGCAGCGATCAGTATAAATACCACGTTGAAAAATATGGACATCCTTCAAAATTTGGGTTCAAGGATGTGATTAATGAATGGAAGGCCGAGAACTGGGATCCCAGCGAATTGGTAGGGTTATATAAACGTGCCGGCGCCAAATATTTTATGGCATTGGCTAATCATCATGACAATTTTGACCTTTATGATAGCAAATACCAAAGTTGGAACTCTACAAAAATAGGCCCCAAAAAAGATTTGATTGGCGGCTGGGCCAAGGCTTCTAAAGAACAGGGCCTGCCTTTTGGCGTCAGTGTACATGCATCACACCCCTGGACTTGGTACGAGGTTGCCCAGCGCGCTGATAAAAGTGGACCTTATGCGGGTATTCCTTATGATGGCAAACTTACCAAGGCAAATGGTGCTGGCAAATGGTGGAATGGCTACGATCCGCAGGAATTATACGCGCAAAACCACGCCCTGAGCCAGGATAGCCTTGATGATAATAGTATGGGCCACCACTGGGATTGGGGCAGTGGCGCCAGTGTACCCAACAAAGCTTATTGCGATAAATTTTTAAACCGCACCATTGAACTGATAGATAAATACGATCCTGAGCTGATCTATTTTGATGATACTGCTTTACCTCTTTGGCCGGTAAGCGATGCCGGCTTAAAAATTGCCGCGCATATGTACAATACCAGCATTAAAAAGCATGGGAAACTACAAGCGGCGCTGTTTGGCAAAGTACTGAATGAACAACAGCGTAAATGCATGATATGGGATATAGAACGCGGACAAAGCAACCAGATAGAACCTTTGCCCTGGCAAACGGATACCTGTATTGGTGGCTGGCATTATGACCGCCGTATATTTGATTATAAGGGCTATAAAAGTGCAAAAACCGTGGTGCATACACTTGTTGATATAGTAAGCAAAAATGGCAACCTGCTGTTGAACATTCCGGTACGTGGTGATGGTACCATTGACAGTGAAGAACGCGCCGTAGTTGAAAACATAGGAGCGTGGATGCAGGTTAACGGCGAGGCGATTTACGGTACCCGTCCCTGGAAAGTATTTGGCGAAGGCCCGGCAATTGAATCGGCAGCACCAATCAATGCGCAGGGTTTTAACGAAGGTAAGGGAAAACCCTTTGTAGCCGAAGATATCAGATTTACTGTAAAAGGTAAAAGCCTTTATGCCACAATGTTAGGTTGGCCGACAGGGAACGAAGCTTTGATTAAAAAGTTAGCAGCTAATGAAGCGGGCAAGGTAAGCAAGGTAAGCTTACTTGGAAACGGTAATTTGACTTTTGAGCAAACATCAGCCGGCCTCAAAGTAAAATTGCCTGAGCAAGCTCCCGGTAAAGATGCGTTTGTTTTAAAAATTGAAGGGGTTATTTAATATCAAATCATGACAAAGAATAAAACTCTTTTCCCTTTTATATTGATTACCAGTTTGTTTTTTTTATGGGGCTTTGCGCATAACCTCGACCCTATATTAATACCACACCTGAAGAAATCATTTACCTTGACAACCGTTCAGGCGACGTTGGTAGATTCGGCGGTGTTCATAGCCTATTTTTTGATGGCTTTGCCGGCGGGGTTTATTATGAAAAAATATGGTTATAAAACAGGCATTATCACGGGCCTGCTCATTTTTGCAATTGGGTGCTATTTGTTTATACCGGCCGCCAATACGCAGCAGTACGTGTTTTTCCTGGTTGCCCTGTTTATCATTGCCTGCGGACTCACCATTTTAGAAACCGCCGCCAATCCGTATGCTTCCTCATTAGGCGATCCGGCAACCTCTACCCAAAGGCTTAACTTTGCACAATCGTTTAACGGGCTGGCTACAACGCTGGCGCCTATAATTGGGGGCCGTATTATACTTACCAAAGGTTACACACCGGCACAATTAAGCGTAATGACAGAGCAGGGCCGCAAACTTGCACTTGCCGCCGAAGCCTCTTCTGTGAAAATGCCTTACTTTATATTGGGTAGCGTGCTGGTGTTTATCGCCATCCTGTTTGCCTTCACCCGCCTGCCCAAAATTCAGCACCACGAAGGTCATAAGGCCAGTAAAAATATTTTTCATGCCTTAAAGCACCGCCATTTAGCCTGGAGCGTTGCCGCGCAATTTTTTTATGTGGGGGCGCAGGTTTGTGTATTCAGTTTGTTTATCCTGTACGCCCCAAAAGCAGCCGGCCTTACAGAAGTAAAGGCGACCTACTATTTAGGTGTATGCGGCGCTGCATTTTTGATCGGCAGATTTATCGGTACGTTTTTAATGCGGTATTACAGCTCGGCAGTTTTACTGGCTTCATATGCAGGCATTAATATCTTACTTTGTGTCATCGCCATTTTAGGTCATGGCATGGTTACAGTTTACACGGTCATCGGTATCTGCTTTTTTATGTCCATTATGTTCCCAACCATTTTTGCCTTGGGTATAAAAGATTTAAAGGCTGATACCGAATTCGGAAGTAGCCTCATCATTATGTCAATCGTCGGCGGAGCTGTTTTGCCAAGGGTGTTTGGTTATATCAGCGATGCCACAGGTAATATTCAATATGGCTATGTGGTGCCATTGCTCTGTTTTGTGGTGGTAGCATTTTTTGGATTTAAAGGTCATCGCGTAAAAGTGAAGCCGGAAAGTTTACCTGTTTCAACTGTTTTTTAAAATAACCAATTTTTATATGCAAAATATCACATTCCCCAAAGTGATTTTCGGAACCAGCGGATTAGGCAATTTATATGTGCCCCTTTCGGAAGAAGCCAAATTGGCCATTGTTGCCCAGAGTATAAAATGCTCGCGGAAGCCGGTTGTATTTGATTCGGCAGGTAAATACGGTGCCGGGTTGGCATTGGAATCATTGGGTAGATCTTTAAAGCAATTGAATGTGAACCCGTCAGATGTGCTGATAAGCAATAAACTGGGCTGGCTGCGTACTGAGCTGAAAACAGCCGAACCTACTTTCGAGCCTGGGGTTTGGCGTGACCTGAAACATGATGCGGTGCAAAAAATAAGCTACGAAGGCATCCTGGAATGTTATGAACAAGGTAATGAGCTGCTTGGCGATTACCGTGCCGAACTGATATCGGTACATGACCCGGATGAATACCTCGCAGCGGCAAAGAATGAGGCAGATCAAACACGGCGTTACCACGATATACTGGAAGCTTACCGGGCTTTGCATGAACTAAAAGAAAAAGGCAAAGTAAAAGCAATAGGCGTAGGGTCAAAAGATTGGCGGATCATAAAAAAGATAACCCATGATGTAAAGCTGGATTGGGTAATGATAGCCAACAGTATGACTATTCACAGTCATCCAAAGGAATTGGTAGAGTTTATGGAGGAACTTGAAAAACAACAAATTGCAATTATAAACTCCGCGGTTTTTAACGGAGGCTTTTTAACCGGGTCGGCGTACTATAACTATCAGTTGAAAGACCCTGTGAAAGACCAAAGCTTGTATCAGTGGCGGGCGCTGTTTTACCAGTTGTGTAAAGATTTTAATATTAGCCCGGTAGATGCATGTGTTGCTTTTGGACTAAAAGCGCCTGGTGTTAAAAGCATTGCATTAAATACCACTAATGCAGATAGGGTAGCGCTGAATGTTGCAGTGGCTTCTTTAAAAATCCCGGAAGGGTTTTGGAATGAAATGAAGGGGCAAGGGTTGATTGACAAAGTCTTCGCTTCCACATATTTATAAATACGAGATAAACTATGAAAAGATATTGTTTAGCCCTTGACCTGAAGGATGACCCGCAACTGATAGCCGAATATGAATATTGGCATAAAGCTGAAAATGGATGGCCGGAAATACGGAAGAGTATACTTGATGCTGAGATTACGGATATGCAGATCTATCGCACAGGAAATCGTTTATTTATGATAATGGAAACCACCGACCAGTATGTAGCGGAAAGAAAAGCGTTAATGGATGCAGTTAACCTTAAAGTACAGGATTGGGAACAATTAATGTGGAAATTCCAGCAGCCCTTACCCTGGGCCAAAGAAGGGGAGAAGTGGGTAATGATGGAACAAATTTTTCAGCTTTAAAATAGATAATATGTACACAATAGTTTGCGAAGAACCCGGAAAACTGGTACTCGGTCATCGCGATAAGCCGGCAATAAGAGAAGACTACGCCCAGATCAGGATCAGAAGGATAGGTATCTGCGGTACCGATTTGCATGCCTTTGAAGGGACACAGCCTTATTTTAGTTATCCCCGCGTTTTGGGACATGAACTTTCAGGTGAATTGGTAGAGCCGAATGGAGCGCCCGGTTTTAAAAAAGGCGATATCGTTACATTCATCCCTTACTTTAATTGCGGTGTTTGTATTGCCTGCAAATCGGGAAAGCCTAATTGCTGCGCAAAAATTAATGTTTGTGGTGTTCATGTAGACGGGGGAATGGCCGAATATCTGAATGTACCAACATATTCGCTGGTACATGGCGAGGGTTTAAGTTATGATGAACTGGCGTTGGTAGAACCCTTGGCGATAGGGGCTCATGGTATCAGGCGGGCGGATGTAAAACCCGGCGAATACGTATTGGTGATAGGGGCAGGGCCAATAGGCCTCGGAATAATGGAGTTTGCCCGCATTGCCGGGGCAAAAGTAATTGCAATGGATATTAACACAAAGAGGCTTGAGTTTTGCAGGAACATACTGCAGGTAGATCATATTATTAATGTATCTACCGAAGATGTACTGGAGCGACTGTCTACAATAACAGAAGGGGATATGCCTACAGTGGTGATTGATGCCACAGGCAGCTTGAAAGCGATTAATAGCGGCTTTCAATATATGGCGCATGGAGCCAGGTATGTGCTGGTTGGTTTGCAAAAAGGGGATATTAGTGTAAGCCACCCGGAATTTCACAAGCGCGAGGCCACTTTAATGAGCAGCCGTAACGCTACCCGGGAAGATTTTGAGCATGTTATTGCATCGATGAAAAAAGGCCTGGTACAACCGGCTAATTACATTACACACCGGGTAAAATTTGATGCGGTGCCAGATGTGTTTGAAAGCTGGCTCGATCCGGCTAACGGTGTAATTAAAGCGATGATAGAGCTATAACGGGCACTTTCAAAATGCGGCCGCAAATTGATAAAACTTTAAGAAATAGAATGTGCAAGATCATTCATTTAACGTGGTGTTAAGTTTTCGTGTAATGACGGATAGTTTTTAGCCGAAAGTTTTAAGTACTAAGTCAAGAATATTTATCTTTTAACTTAGTACTATTAACTCAGTAATAGTTTTGATAGCCAATTAAATATTTATGAGATATCTGATTTTTTTGCTTGTGGCGATGCTTGCTGATCAATTCACGCAAGCTCAGCCTGTTCCTGTTAAGGTAAAGGAAGGGGTGTTACAGGGAACTTCTGAAAATGGCCTTACCATTTATAAAGGCGTTCCTTTTGCAATGCCTCCGGTGGGGCAACTTCGCTGGCGCGCTCCACAGCCCGCCGCAAAATGGGACGGTGTTCGCCGGGCCGATGAATTTGCTCCGGAACCTATACAAGGCGGCAGCAACCCCGCTTCAAAAAAAAGCGAAGATTGCCTGTATCTGAACGTTTGGACGCCAGCTAAATCACCTGCCGACAAACTACCGGTGCTGGTGTGGATATATGGCGGTGCTTTTAACTTTGGAGGGACCGCCGAGCCAACTTATAACGGGGAGAAGCTGGCAAAAAAAGGTGTGATATTGGTAAGCATCGCCTACCGGGTAGGGCAGCTTGGATTTTTAGCGCATCCCGAACTTAGCGCCGAAAACCCCAACCATGTTTCGGGAAATTATGGTTTGTTGGACATGATAGCCGGCCTTAAATGGATTAGAGAAAACATAGCCGCCTTTGGCGGTGACCCCAATAAAGTTACAATTTTTGGTGAGTCGGCAGGTGGTATAGCCGTTAGTATGTTATGTGCAAGCCCTTTGACTAAAGGCCTTTTTAAGGGCGCAATATCCGAAAGCGGTGGTTCATTTGGGCCTACGCGTGCTACAACTTATCCGGGTGAAAATATGAAAAGCCTCCCTGTTGCTGAAGCCGCGGGTGCAGCGTACGTTAAAGAGGCCGGCTTTACTTCGATTGCTGATTTGAGAAAGGTTGATGCAGATAAACTGCCTGCGGTGCGTGGATTAGCGTGGCCAGTTATTGACGGTTGGCTAATACCTGGCGACCAATATAAACGCTATGAAGAGGGGAAATATAACGATATACCCATCCTGGTGGGTTATAACTCCGATGAGGGCGCCAGTTTCTCACCCCCAAAAACTCCCGAAAATTATGTTGCGGCGGTAAAAGACCGCTATGGTAAGTTTGCCGACGAGCTTATTAAAGCTTATCCTGCCGGTACCGTTAAGGTTGCAAAAACCGCACGCGACCTAATGCGGGATGCCGCGTTTGGTTGGCATACCTGGAGTTGGGCAAGGTTACAGTCAAGAGGTAAATCGAAGGTTTTTTATTATTATTTTGATCAACATCCCAGCTATCCTGAAGGTTCGCCCCTTGCCGGGTATGGATCGTCGCATGGACAAGAAGTAGCTTATGTATTTGGTACGCTCGATACTTCAAGCCCGCAAACCACTAAAACAGACCTGGCCATCTCGGACGCGATGGGCACATATTGGACAAATTTTGCCAAGTATGGCGACCCGAACGGCATGGGAGAGCCAGCATGGCCCGCTTTTAACGATGCTCACCCCGTTGTGTTGTACTTTTCGCAAACCGTACATACTGGCCCTGTACCGGGTGCCACATCATTAAAAGTGTTGGATGGTTATTTCAAGTGGAGGCTTTCGCCCGATGGCGGAACCGGGATTAAATAACATTTATGCGATAAACCAACATACGCACATAATCTCAAAGGGCAATCATTATTTTTAATGATATAGAGGCACTGCTAAAATACGGCCAGGCAAAAGCTCTGAACTGAATATTGTTTAAGATAAGGACAAGTTAAGCTCCATAAACTAAACTATTTGAGATCAGTAATGAACACATTATCCATTATACAGTTCTCGTTTTAACCTTAATTTGAGTTGAGGTTGGCAACATTTGCACCGGTGCGCTTTCAAATAATATTAAAAGTACTCAATTAAGGGTCTCGCAATTACCTCTGCTGGAAAGTTTTGTTATTTTGAACATTTCGTGCCCTATTTATTCACTTTTGTACCCCCTCATCTACTTTTCCGGTCTATATTTTTGGCTGCCAGATCAATAAATCTGAGCGCATTTTCAAAATAATAATAACAATGCTTTTGTTTCCGGATAGGAAACAAAAGCATTGTTATTAAGTGGACAGCGTATTGTCGGCAGTCGTTTTTATGACCGGAAACAAATACAATTAATTACCAATTATATATTTTTTATCATATGAACCAACCCAGATGGTGCCGGGCATGTAATTAGGCAGCTATATGGATATGTGATATTCATAACTGCCGGTGTCATTTTTTACAAGAAACCAATTTTAAATTCAATATATGAGAACACTAAACTATTTTTTCGGTATCGCCATCATGCTGGTGGCGTGTGGATGCCACAAACAGGAAACTCCCGGCTCGGCAGTTACGCCGTTTGTTAAAACGAGTAAAAAGACGTTGACTGCAACCAGTTATCCGAGTTATAACATTTCGCCATTGGCGCCCGATCAAACGGGGATGAGCAGTACGGCGGCCCAACTTGCTGCAAATATCACATTAGGATATAACATAGGCAACACAATGGAAGCAGCGCCTAATGAAAATGGTTGGGGAAATCCCAATATTACCCAGGCGCTGATTGACAAGTTAAAACAAAGCGGCTTTAACGCGATACGGATTCCTTGTAATTGGAATTGGTCACATGTACCGGATTCAACAACTGCAAAAATAGATCCGGCCTGGCTCGCCCGTGTGCAGCAGGTTGTTCAATACTGCATTAATGATGGGATGTATGTGATATTAAATATACATTGGGACGGCGGATGGCTGGATGCCAATATTACAACAACCGCGCAGGCTGCAGTTAACGCCAAACAGAAGGCACTTTGGGAACAGATTGCAACGAAAATGCGTGGTTTTGACCAACACCTGATTTTTGCCAGCGCGAACGAACCTCCTGCTGCAGATGCCACAGGGATGAACATTCTGCTTTCCTATCATCAAACTTTTATCAATGCTGTCAGATCAACAGGTGGGCACAATAGTTATAGAACTTTGCTTATCCAGGGGCCAAGTACAGATATTGTAAAGACGAACAATTTGATGAACACCCTTCCAACAGATCCGGCTTCCAATCGTATGATGGTTGAAGTGCATTATTATACCCCTTACAACTTTTGCTTGATGGACGGCGATGCATCATGGGGAAACATGTTTTATTATTGGGGTTCGGGATATCACTCCACTGCCGATCCTACGCGCAACGCCACCTATGGCGAAGAGTCGGACCTCAATGGATATTTTCAGTCGATGAAGACGAAGTTTGTTGATCACGGCATCCCGGTGGTAATGGGAGAATTTGCGGCCGGGCGCCGGTCTCTTACAGGAGATGCTTATGATCTCCATATTGCTTCCAGAGCCTATTGGTATAATTACGTTATGCACCAGGCATTGGCAAACGGCATGCTGCCATTTCTTTGGGACACCGGCTCTATCATTGACAGGTCGACGTATGCTATAAAAGATCGACAGCAGTTGACCGCACTCGTGCAAGGAACGCAGACGGCCTCATCCTCAGCAATTCAGGTCGGAAGCGTTTACCAGATAGTTAATAGATACAGTTTTAAAGCTTTAGAGTTTGCTGGCTGGGGAACTGCTAATCAAACAGCTGCAGATCAATGGGATTATTTAGCCGGACAAAACCAACAATTTAAGGTGCAATCTGCCGGAGGCAGCAGTTACCTGTTAACACCTATGCACGTTTCTGGTAAGTGTTTGGAAATATATGGCTGGAATAATGCTAACGGTGGCCAGGCGGATTTATGGGATTATACAGGCACAGGCGGGAATAATCAAAAGTGGTTAGTTCAGCCAACCGACAATGGATATTTTAAAATTATCAATGTTAATAGTGGCAAAGCTTTGGAAGTTAAACAATCTTCGCTCAAAAATGGGGGAGCGGTTGATCAATCGGATTACACCGGAGGCAAGAATCAGCAATGGGGATTTGTGAAAATATAAAGGATAAGCGGAATACAAACCGGTTAAACAATAAGTTTAAAAATATCCAGGATATCACAACATAGCTGTGATTTAGTTGAAGAAAGACAGGTCAATGCGTCCGGGGTGCGATACGGACACATTTTTTAAGACGTCACGGTAAATACTGTGATTTTAATTGAAAAAAGGCAGGTCAATGCGTCCGGGGTGAGATACGGACGCATTTTTTATTTTATAACCCGTCCTTTGACAATCGGAGTAAAAATTGAAACATGGCCGCTTATTATATAACATTTGTACTACCTTAGTGTGTTGACTTTAAAAAGTTTATCTGTTGTTTTTGGGCCTTCAATAATGATCTCCACTCGCGTAAAATATTATTTCTTCCTAGCGGTTATATTGATTTTCGGATGTGCAAATGCTTTTGGGCAAAGTAGCCAATACCGGTTTTCGCACCTTGATATTAGCGACGGACTTTCACATAACCAGGTTAATTGCATATTTAAAGATTCAGAAGGCTTTATGTGGTTTGGCACTGCATCGGGCCTTGATCGGTATGACGGTTATACTTTTAAAGTATTTAAGCACGATGGCAATAATAAGAATTCCGTTAGCGACGATTATATAAACAAAATTTTTGAAGGACCTGATAAAAAACTATGGATATTAACCCGTAGTGGGTATTGTTTTTATGATCCGGAAACGGAACAGTTTAATAGGGATATGCCCTCGTTGCTCCGCTCTTTAAAACTTCCTGCTTATCCGTACGTCTCTAAGATAGTGCGGTCTGGCTCAGCGGACTTTTGGTTTTTGATACCCGATTCTGGGATTTACAGGTATAATGCCATAAGCAAGCAGACTAAGCACTATAATCATCATGTTAATTCCATCCCATCATTATACTCAGGGTCCATTACTGACATTACCACTGATGCTAAAGACAACATATGGATAGTATACAGTAAGCGCGTGGTGGAGATGTTTGATGTTAAGCGTAGTAAAATTAGCTATCACACAGACGTTTTTAGTAAGGCAACAAACAATAAAGACGGGTATTATTCTTTAACCGTAGATCGGGATAATGATTTGTGGTTTTATACATTATATGCGGAATCGGGTATATTTTACTACAGGCCTTCAACGGGGGCTTTGCGGCATATTGATAAGGAATCGGCCGGAGCAAAGTTAAACGCGAAGGTAATTAATAATATTATTCAGACCGATGATGGCTTGATATGGATTGCAACTGACCATGGCGGTATAAACATACTTGATAAAAAAACTTTCAAAATTGCTTACCTGCTAAACCGGGAAGATGATCCCAAATCATTAAAGCAAAACAGCGTGGCACTCTATAAGGATAATTTAGGTATTATATGGGCCGGCACTTTTAAAAAAGGAGTAAGTTATTATCATAAGAATATTATTAGGTTCCCACTCTACAGGCATTTTGCCTCAGATCCTGGTAGTTTGAGTTTTAACGATGTTTACAAATTCATAGAAGATGAGCGTGGAAACCTGTGGATTGGCACCAATGGGGGCGGCTTGATTTATTTTAACCGCAATACAGGCAGGTTTACGCAATATAAACACGATCCCGGAAATGCAAATAGCCTGAGCAATGATATTATTCTTGACTTATATGTAGATCATGATCAAAAATTATGGATAGGTACCTATTTTGGCGGTCTTGACAGTTTTGACGGAACCACATTTACCCATCACAAACATGATGATAATATAGCCACCAGTGTTGCCGACGACAGAATATGGACCATCCTGGAAGACTCCTCGCACCGTTTGTGGGTAGGGACGTTTGCAGGTGGTCTTGAAATTTTCGACCGCACGAAAAAAACCTTTTATCATCCTTTTAAACAAAGCGACATCAGATCGCCGATGGTAACAGCAATGTTTGAGGATAAGCGTGGCAATATATGGATTGGAGGATATTGGGGTGTAGATGTAATATTAAAAAATGGAAAAGGAGTTACTCATTATATCTCAAATAGTAGCGACGTAAATAATTTAGTTGACAACACGATAAACAGTATTAACGAGGATAGCCGTGGCCTGATTTGGATAGCGACAGCAGGCGGCTTGAGTGTTTTTAATCCTAAGACAAATATTTTTACCTCGTTAACAAAAAAAAATGGGCTCCCGGCAAATTCAATATCGAAAACACTGGAAGATAATAACAGAACTGTGTGGGTAAGCACATCAAACGGGTTGAGCCATATCACCTTAACCCCAAAAGGTAATGGGTTTAATTTTCATTTCGCAAACTTCGACGAAACAGATGGCTTGCAGGGCCGCGAATTTAATATGAATTCCGCTTTAAAAACACGCAGGGGGGAGTTGATATTTGGCGGTGTTGATGGCTTTAATATTTTTGATCCTGCAAACTTAGAATTCAATACCAATAAGCCGCAATTAATATTTACCGATTTTCAGTTATTCAATAAAAGTGTATCAGCCAACGAGGCTATAAATAATCATGTGGTACTCTCTAAAGCTATGTCGTTAACAAACAGTATCATACTTAATCATAACGAAAACGTCTTCTCAATAGAGTTTGCTGCTCTTGATTTTTTTAATCCCGGCAAAATAAAATATCAGTATACGCTGGAGGGTTTCGACAAAGGGTGGGTAAACGCGGATAATAGAACACGAAAAGCAAATTATACTAACCTGGATGGGGGGAATTATGTATTTAGGGTACGGGCATCCAATTCGGAGGGCGTGTGGAATCCGAATTACATTTCGTTAAGGATAAAAGTACTGCCACCATTCTGGAAATCAACTTTGGCTTATGTTATTTACCTTGTAGTGTGCCTGGGTATACTTTTGCTTATCCGGCAAAGAGGAATCCGAAAAATTAAAAGACAATTCGAGGCTGAAAAAGAGAAGCAGGAAGCAAAATTAATAATTGAACAGGAGCGCCAGGAGGTTAAACGGATGCAGGAGCTTGACCAGCTGAAAACTAAGTTTTTAACCAATGTTAGTCACGAGTTCAGGACGCCGCTGTCATTAATCATGGCGCCGGTTGATAAAATGCTTACCCGTGCTGACCAGGAACAAAAGCAACAGCTGAGTATGATAAGAAAAAATGCCAGGCGGCTATTAAACCTGGTAAATCAGCTGCTCGATTTTCGTAAGATGGAAGTCCAGGAGTTGAAACTGCACAGTAAGCCGGGCGATATAGTAAAGTTCATCAGCGAAATAAGCATGTCATTCACAGATATTGCTGAAGAAAAAGATATTGCTTTTGTATTTGACACTACGGTTGATTTGTTGTTTACCAGCTTTGATCATGATAAGATAGAAAGGATACTGTTCAACCTGATATCAAATGCCTTCAAATTTACGCAGGCCGGCGGCCAGGTAAGTGTTTTACTTAATATGGATAAGCAGAGCGATAGTGATGCTGTTCTTGAAATAAAAGTGATAGACACAGGTATTGGCATTCCGGTAGAAAAGCAGAATAAAATTTTCGAACGGTTTTTTCAGCACGATATTCCCGAGTCGATGATTAACCAGGGCAGCGGCATCGGCCTTGCTATAACACGGGAGTTTGTAAAGATGCATGGAGGAGAAATAACAGTAGAAAGTGAGCCGGATCACGGCAGCTGTTTTATTATTAAACTGCCGCTGATTATTTATGACGGCACGGCGATTGAACTACCGGTTGAAGATGAAGTTGATAGTGAAAGCCCGAACGACGTCATTAATTCTGAAAGTAAAGTTGTATCCAAACAGCAGCGTACAAATAAGATGCCTGTGGTCCTTTTGGTTGAGGATAATGATGATTTTCGTTTTTATCTGAAAGATAATTTAAAGGATATATTTTTTTTAATCGAAGCTTCAAACGGAAGGGAAGGCTGGCAAAAAGCGCTTTCGCAACATCCGGACATTATTGTTAGTGACATCAGTATGCCCGAGATGACCGGCATTGAATTGTGCAAAAAACTAAAAAATGATAAGCGCACGTCGCATATTCCCGTTGTTTTGTTAACCGCATTGACCGGCGAGGCAGAACAGGTAAAAGGACTGGAAATTGGCGCGAATGATTACATGACAAAACCATTTAATTTCGAAATACTGCTCTCCAAAATCAAAAACATCCTTACGCTGCGGGATACCTATAAACGTACCTACAAAAAACAAATGGATGTGCAATTACAGGAAATACGTTTGCCAAATGAAGATGAGAAACTGTTAAGGGGTATAGTTGAGTATATAGAACTCAATATTTTAAATGATAACCTTTCGGTAGAAGAATTAAGTCGCAAAATGAACATGAGCCGTGGATCGCTTTATAACAAGGTATTAATGCTTACCGGCAAATCGCCTGTCGAGTTTATTCGTTCTATAAGGCTTAAAAAAGCGGTGTATCTGCTTGAAAACAGCCAGATGACCATTAGCCAGATTTGCTATGAGGTAGGATTTAACACCCCCAAATATTTCACAAAGCTATTCAAAGAGGAGTATAACATGCTTCCCTCATCCTATATCAGTTCTATTCGCCAGAAGAAACTATCCGAAGCTGAAGAACAATAGCTTTCACATCACAGGGTAAACACATCTAATTGGGTTAACATAACTTAACACATTTCAGATATTTTTTTTGTAAGTATTTTATAATCAATATTTTATATTTAAACATGGTTAACACTAAACTGATCGCAAAATTTAGTTGTACCATAATACTTGTGCCTGTTGTTAGCCAACACAAGTCCCGTTGGTGCCTGGATCATGTAACCAGGACCAGCCAATAGAAACAAGGTATTGTTTGATGCTTATACTTTCCCGACGCTATAAGCTTACTCCGTTAGCTATTATTAAATAACACTTATCGCCGTTAACTATTTAGATGCGTTTGCCCCGTTTCACATCGTTGTAACGCCGTTATCCATTTCGTGTTTGGCTCCAATTAGCTAATAGTCCACAAAGTCCTCCAGGGATTCCTTGGCCCCGAATTATTATATAAGTTTTTTATAACGATACAAGGTGTAATGATCATGTTTTTTATTTGTAATTTATTTATTTACAATGAGTTATGTTTTTTTGAACATTTGGTCTATATTTTTGCTCAACTCTGCCACGTCCCCTTTTTTAAGTTATCATAGTTTCATCCCCCGGAACAAAGGTTTAAGGTAATGTCTGTAAAGAAGTTGCTTTTGTACGATGTACCACCAATTACCAATAGGACCAACAGTTAATTTTTTTTGAATTAATAAGCATGTCTCTGGCTGCACCTGAAGTTTTTACCGATTGTTTAGGCAGTCGTTTCATGTGAAGAACCTATCAGGTAGATAGTTTCAGGTGCCTTTTTGGATGTGTTTTAACCAAAAAGTTGTGATAACTAAGATAATTATGAATGAAAGAAAAACCAATTAAGTACTAACCAAAACAACAATGAACCAATTATCAAACCTTAAAATCCTGTTACCAGATGGATAAAAATTTACAAAGAAGAGTGAAATACCAGTTTTCATTAATTATCGCGGGCATATTTCTTTATTTTTCAGCCCATGCACAAACCGTCAATATCACCGGAAAAATAACAAGCGCAGACGACGGCCAGCCAATACCGGGAGTAAGCATTAAAGTTAAAGGCACAGGCCTCGGCACCATATCCAGCGTTGATGGTAGCTATAATATAGCTGCCGAACCGGGCAAAGTGCTTGTTTTTAATTTTTTAGGCTACGCGAAACGGGAGATAACTGTTAAACAAGCCGGAGAAATTAACGTCAGGCTTAATTCAACATCCAGTAATTTAAACGAAGTAGTCGTTATTGGTTATGGTAAATCGCGAAGGCCTGATGTAACGGGCTCTATCAGTTCAATATCAGGTACCGAATTGCGCCAAACACAACCCACTACTTTTGATCAGGCTCTGCAAGGGAAAGTTGCAGGTGTAGTAGTGCAACAGATATCAGGCCAGCCGGGTGGTGGCGTATCTATTCAAATACGTGGCGTATCGTCAATATCAGGGGCTAATGCGCCATTGGTGGTTATAGATGGTGTTATTATTCCTCCGGCTACCGACCCGGGTCACGGTTCCAACCCCTTAAGTGGTATCAATCCTAACGACATCGAATCGCTCGATGTGTTGAAAGATGCTTCCGCAACGGCCATATATGGTTCGCAGGCTACCAATGGTGTAATTGTTATTACCACAAAAAGAGGCAAAGCAGGGCGCCCAACAGTAAATTACGATTTTTATACCGGTTACCAGGAGATTCGTAACCGGCTCCCTACCGTAGACTTACAACAGTTAGCAACATTTTTGAATGCCCGCGCACAAGTTTGGGGCTACGGTACAAGGCCGGAATTAGCTAACCCGCAATATTTAGGTAAGGGTACAGATTGGCAAAGTGAGTTATTCCGTAAAGCACCGATGACAAGTCATACACTTTCTGTAAGCGGTGGTGATGAAAAAACCCAATATTATATATCGGGGTCTTATTTCAACCAGCAAGGTATAGCGCTTGGGTCCGCTTTCAAAAGATACTCGGTACGTTTGAACCTGGACACTAAAACCACTAAATGGTTAAAACTGGGAACCAGCCTTCAGTTTTTTCGTGTTTATGAAAACACAGTTGCCACTGACGGCGGTGTAATTGGCCAGGCGTTAAGCATGACACCCGATGTTGCAGTAAAAAACGCCGACGGTTCCTATGGTGGTGTTACCACGTCGGATGGTTGGGTACCACCTGTTGCAAACCCCGTAGGCTTAGCCTCGCTTCTAAAAAACGAATCTGCAAGATATGAGGCTTATACCAACGCTTATGCAGAAATACAGTTTACTACGGATCTGTCATTCCGCACAGAAGTATCTGGTAACTTCACATTTGGTTCCCACAATACTTTTAACCCGGTTTTTCTATTTGGAACAGCAACTAACAATGTCTCCAACCCCGTCAACAGTGCCGGCTCGGATATGAATCACGACTACGCCACCACATGGCGCCAATATTTAACTTTCAACCATAATTTCAAGAAATCTAAATTCAGTATTTTAGGAGGGCACGAAGCAAATACAGATTATTATGAAAATATAAGCGCCGGGCGTAAAAATTTTGTTTCAAATAATGTGCAGGCCATCAGTGCCGGTGATCCTACTGTAGTAACAAATGGTGGCGATCATGGTCCCGGTAGCGCATCTGAATCTTATTTCGGCCGGGTTAATTTTTCATGGGATGATAAATATCTGATCACCGGTAACCTGCGCAACGATGGTTCTTCAAACTTTCCGGTTAACCATAATTGGGCTGTTACCTATTCAGGAGCATTTGCCTGGAAAATTAATAACGAGGCATTTTTAAAAAGTGTAAAATCTATAGATGAATTGAAACTGCGACTTGGTTATGGGCTTACCAACAACCAGGGTATCCCGGGCAATACTTATGCAACCCAACTTACAACAGTTCCAACCGGTTTATCAGGTGTTTCGCAGTTTCAAAGCAATTTGCCAAATCCAGATGTAACCTGGGAAAAAACAAATTATTATAATGCCGGACTTGACGCAACGTTTTTTAACGGCCGCATAAACTTGTCGTTCGATGCTTACGACCGCGAAACAAAAGGGCTTTTATTAAAAGTTCCTCTTCCTGAATTTAGCGGTACTACCACCAATTGGTCGCCGGGGGCCATGGCTGCACCTTATGTAAACGTTGGTTCTATTCGCAATAGAGGATTTGATTTCCGTATTAGCACTACTAATACCAACATCAGAAACTTTTCATGGAAAACTGACTTTACCTTTTCACGAAATGTGAACACAGTACTCAGTTTAGGCTCTGGCGGAAGTGATGCAAGCTTAACTACCTCTGTTCAAAAAACCGTAGTGGGGCAACCAATCGGCGAATTTTACGGCTACATATATGATGGCATATTTGCAAAGCCAAGTGATTTTCAAAACCATGCACGGAGTGCTGATCAAAGCGGAAAACCTTACCCAATTACTCCTGCTTATGGCGGTATCTGGTACGGCGACCGTATGTTTAAAGACTTGAATGGTGATGGTATTATCGATACAAAAGACCAAACTTTCCTGGGCTCGCCTCTCCCTAAATTCCAATATGGGTTCAACAACTCATTTACTTACAAAAATTTCGGCCTGAATATCTTCTTCAGTGGTAGTTATGGCAACAAAGTTTATAACCAATTGGCTGTATCACAAACCAGTTCACAAAATAACACGTCCTATTTTGTACAGGTGTTAGATTACGCCAAATATGCGATGGTAGATCCCAAAGGTTCATCATCTGATATCAACAACGTATATATTTCAAACCCGAATACATCGGTTGTGGGTTTAAGACAGGATAACGTCACCAACTTTAATAACCGCCCTTCTAATTTGTGGATCGAGGATGCTTCATTCCTGCGTTGTAAAAATATCAGGTTAGATTACAGTTTTCCAGAAAGCATGTTGTCCAGAATCTTCTTGCATTCGGTACGTGTATATGCTAACGTATCCAACGTATTTGTAATCACAAAATATCAAGGGATGGATCCTGAAATTGGTACATGGAATCCCCTTCAGGGTGGTATAGATGGCGGTAACTATCCGCTGCCACGCGTATTTACGATTGGTGCAAGCCTAACCTTTAACAAATAAAATGATTACCAATTTTAAAAAGATATTTTATGAAACCAATTAATAAAATTGTACTTTTTTTGCTACTCGGAGCTGCAATTGCCGGATGTAAAAAGGAATTCCTGAACCGTCCATCCAACTCTCAAATCAGCTCTACTAATTTTTACAAAACCCCCAATGATTTAAGGTTGGCCACTGCCAGTCTGTACGGTGGCGCGCCCTGGGGGCAATGGCATTATAATGCATTGCTGCAATTGGGCGATATATTGAGCGGAACCGGTCATGTAGGCTATAACGACGATATGGGCCAGCTTTTTAGTCGCACAATTACGGCGAATAATGGCATTTTAAATGAGGGTTGGACAGGTTTGTATATCGTAATCGGTCAATGCAATAATGTTATTAATGCCATACAGCAAACAGCGTCGGCATCTATCCCGCAGGCAACCAGGAATGCTGCTATTGCCGAAGCTAAGTTCATCCGTGCGGTAGCTTATTACCACCTTGCTGTTTATTGGGGAGCTGTGCCCATTATCGAGGACAATTCCAAATTGATAAACAACCCAATGCTTAATCGTAATACTGTTGGTGATGTATTTAAATTTGTCACCATCGATTTAACTTATGCCGCACGATACCTTCCTTTAAAAGATGACAAAGGCAGGCTAACCACCTGGTCGGCGCAAGGAATGCTGGCCAAAGCTTATTTAACAATGGCAGGTGTGGGCAGCAAACAGGAAGGGCAACGCAACCAGGCGTTGTTGGACAGTGCAAAAAAATACGCAGGCAATGTATGTAAAAACAGCGGATTAACGCTTCTTGGGCAGGATGACCCGAACCACCTCGGCTATTATAATCTTTTCAKGTCGCAATACAACGATAACCCCGAAGCATTGTTTGCTTTTCAGTGGTCGCCAGATCAAACGAGTTGGGAAACTGGTAACATGTATTTAACCTTTTCACCAAGCAATGCTATAAATCCTCAAAAAAACGGTGCCTGGTTTGGCTTAGCTCCAACCTGGGATCTGTATAAGATGTACTCGGCTGATGATACAATAAGGCGCAAAGCCACTATAATGCTCAACGGAGATTTTTATCCCGAATTGAATGCTGCAGGTGGTGGTTTTAAATCAACAGGCGTTGGCTTGAAAAAACACATTATTGGCAACGAAGTGGATAACAACGCCCCAACAATGACTTATACGTCATCCATTGAGCATGACGCAGTACTCAGGTTGGCTGATGTGTATTTAGTGTATGCCGAAGCTATTTTGGGTAACAACGGTATTACGGTAGACATGGATGCCTTAACCTATTTTAATAAGGTGCGGACAAGGGCTGGCGTAACCCCTGTGAATAAGTTGGACGGCACTACAATACTTAAAGAGCGAAGAGTTGAACTTGCTTTTGAAGGGCAATATTGGATAGACCTGGTTAGGTATTCTTTTTACAGTCCGATGGCAGCTGTGAAGTTGCTTAACGATCAGGATGCCACCCACAGCCGCCAAACGTTTAGTTATGATGCTACAACGCGTAAGGCCACAAGGGATACTACTACTGCTCCATCTACGGTTCCGGCATCCATCAGTTCATTTACATTGCAAATTCCGGCATCCGAATTATCCTCCGATCCCAAATTGGCAGCTCCACCGGTACCATATTATTAATTAAGAAACACTTTAAATAAATTGTTATGAAAAAGAAATCATACCTAAGCTTGTTTTTTTTGCCGCTTTTATTCATGATAGTGGCCTTATCACCAGCTTGTAAAAAGAATGCTGATGGCGGCAGCGGTGCTCCTCCGGTTATCGCAGCTATTAAAAGTTATGTAGCCTCGCCTAATGATACGGTTTTGCATAGCGCTGTGGCCAATGGCCAATGGGTGGTAATAACCGGGCAGAATTTGCAAAATGCAACTCAAATTTATTTTGACGGAGTTCCCGCCTCTTTTAACATTGCTTTATTTGCCCCCGGCAGTGCTGTGGTGAAAATCCCAGCCATACAGTTTTCAATAATTGATACTGCCAAACTATATACAGTAAAGTATGTTACAACGGCGGGTTCAGCAACGTTCGCTTTCAAATTAGGCCCGGCAGCACCTGTATTTACGGCTATATCTAACGTATTTGCCGCCCCGGGAGATTCTGTTCACATTTATGGTGTAAATTTAGTACTGGTTCAACGCTTTGTGTATGGAGGAACTCCAATTACATCGTTTAAATCAAACTCCGACGGCACTTCCCTCGACTTTATTATGCCGGCAACAACGCCTACCGATCAGTTATTAATAGTAGCCAAGGCTGGTACTATTAATTTAAAAATAGTTGCCACGCCAACCATTACCGGCATTTCAAACGAAAATGCCAGCCAGGGCGATTCGGTATTTGTTTATGGTACATATCTTAAAAACATCCAGTCACTATCATTTGCAGGTACCCCAATTACTTCTTTTAAAGAAACAAGTGATGGAAGTTCTGTTCGTTTTGTTTTGCCTGCACTAAGCAAAAGCGGGCCGGCAGCTGTAACTACAAAGTTTGGTAACACTGCTACCGTGTACAATGTAAACGATGTTGCAACCGGCAGAATATCAGATTGGGAATGGGGCGGAAATTTTAACTGGCAATGGTGGGGCGGTTCCTATTATACAAGTGGCAGCTCTGATTTTCCTGGCAATTCAAGTCAATACATGGTGCTGAAAACTGGTGTTTTGGCTGCGGGCGAAGGAAATACTTACTCCAGTTATGCAATACGTATGAATGGAGCACAGTGGGTACCAACAGCCAATATTAATGATCCCGTTAGCAACTGGGCATTTAAATTTGAAGTTAATGTTTCAAAACCCTGGAATGGTGGTACCATTGATATTCTAAGCGGGATAGATAGCAGCCCTATAGCCAGGTGGGAGCCATGGCAAAAAGACGCTGCTACCACGGCACCTTATTCAACAAAAGGGTGGATAACGGTAACTATTCCTCTTTCATCGTTCCGTAAACCAGATGGTACGCTTGGCGAGGGCAAAGGGGAATCTATAACTAAACTTGCCGATTTGGTAACCTCATCAGGAAATACATCGTGCTTTGTGTACATACACAACTATAGCGCTTCGGCTACAGCCACAGGTTTTTACGGTGCTTTTGACAATTTTAGAGTTGTTAAAATTAAATAAAACAGCTTAGGCCCCACGGTAGCACATTGCTGTGGGGCTTAACTAATTGAAAGATGATTTTTTAATAAAAAACGGATATGAAGATAATGAAAATAGAGACGGCCTATAAGATACTGGGCGTGTTTTTTGCAATTTTAGTGGTGGTTTCCTGTAAAAAATCGGCAACAGGGCCCGCACAGCTAACGCTGTCTAATTTAACAGATGCTATACCGGATGGTGGTGGTAGTGTAGACTTAAAATTTACCAGCAACGCTGCCTGGAGTGTTGATACTGCCGGTTTAGGATGGTTGCATTTAGACAGAGCATCGGGAAATAACGGCGATGTAACCATTAAAATTACTGCAGCAGCAAATTCATCCGGCAGTACCCGGTCAACGGTGTTAAATGTAACTTCGGTTAATGGTCAAATGAGGCGAATTACCATAACGCAGGATGCCCAAATTTATCCATCATATAATACATCGGCCAAAGCACCCGATGCAACAGGCATGGGTAGCACCGCTTCGCAGTTGGCTGCAAAAATAACAATGGGATGGAATATTTATAACACTATGGATGCACCCGGATGGGAAACCGGATGGGGGAACCCGAAAATTACCCAGCAGCTGATTGACCTGGTAAAATCAACAGGTATGAATGGTATAAGGATTCCTTGCACCTGGAGTAACCACATCATAAATGACCAAACTTCACAAATAGACCCACTCTGGCTCGCCCGCGTAAAAGAAGTTGTGCAATATTGCATGAACGACAATATGTATGTGATACTCAATACCCATCACGATAGTTATATTGACTGCACAGTTACAGGTGCTAAACAGGATAGTGTTAATGCCAAGCATAAGGCAATTTGGCAGCAGATAGCTACAGCGATGCGGGATTTTGACGAGCATTTGATACTTGCCAGTACCAATGAACCCAATGCGAACGATATACCGACAACCGTTACCTTAATGCGTTATCATCAATCATTTATTGATGCAGTGCGTGGTACCGGTGGTAAAAATACTTATCGTGCGATAGTTATTCAGTCGCCTTCTACGTCGCTTGATTTGCTTGCTTCTTACCTTGATCCGGCTAATGTGTATAAAACACCGAGACTACCTGCCGACCCAACCCCTAATAAAATGATGGTAGAGTTTCACTATTATAGCCCGCCGCAATTTTGCATATTAGGGGGCTACGGTAGTACCACACCTATGGACGCAAGCTGGGGAAAAGAATTATATTTCTGGGGAAAAGACTTTCATACAACAAACCCGCTCTTCCTGGACCGCAATTGCGTAGCGTCAACAGAAGAAGCTTATATGGATAACGCATTTAAAGCCGTCAAAACAAAATTTGTTGATAAAGGTATCCCGGTAGTTATGGGCGAATTTGACATACAGTATCACGCTCAGAGATTAACCGGATACCCGGCTGATTCGATATTGGCAATAAGATCGGGTTGGCATTACTATGCTTATCTTACCAAGCAAGCCAAAGCACATGGCGTGCTGCCGTTTTTATGGGCGGGCGTATTTCGCCGTCCAAATAATGGTGGTATACCCCAGCCCGCATATATAGGAGACCAGAACGCATTAGATTCGCTAAAAAAAGGCGCAGGGTTTTAAGCATACCAACAATTGATATAAAACCTTTCGTTAAATTCACCTATTGTGGGTGGTAAAAAATTCATCTGAACAGAATACTGTTCAGATGAATTTTTTAGGTAAAGATTAGGAGTAAATGAAAATAAAGTATTCTTTTAAAATATTAATATCTATAATAACGCTCGCGTCTTTTTCTTCATTCAAAAGCGCGAATGTTTACAATAGGAATGCGAGTTTCCCGCGACCTGCCCTCTATCCTTCTTATAACGACTCGCCAAAGGCTCCCGACTCAACAGGGATGAAAAGCAATGCTGTTCAGCTCGCCGCTAAAATTAAGTTAGGGTGGAACATTGGCAATACTTTTGAAGCCCCTGGCGGCGAAACAGGTTGGGGCAGTCCTGTTATTACCGAGGATTATATAAAATTTGTAAAACGGCAGGGGTTTAACGCTATCCGCCTGCCATGCGCCTGGAATTTGACGCATTTAGCTGATAAAGACAAAGCGCGCATAGATATAAAATGGCTTAACAGGGTTAAGGAAGTAATAGGCTATTGTGTGAAAAATGATATGTACGTTTTACTCAACATACATTGGGACGAGGGATGGCTGGAAAACAATTGTACTGCCCTTAAAAAAGTGTCTGTTAATGCCAAGCAAAAAGCGCTTTGGGAGCAAATTGCAACAACTATGCGCGATTTTGATGAACACCTGATGTTTGCCAGCGCCAATGAGCCGAATGCAGATGATGCGGAAAAAACGGCAATATTGGCTAGTTATCATCAAACCTTTGTTAATGCAGTCCGATCCACCGGCGGCAGGAACAGTTACAGGGTGTTGGTAGTTCAGGGCCCTTCAACTGATATCGACAAAACAAACGACCTGATGACTAACCTTCCCCAGGACCAGGTGGCGGCGCGGATGATGGTGGAGGTGCATTATTACTCTCCGTATCAGTTTTGCCTGATGGACGGCAATGCAGACTGGGGCAAAATGTTCTATTATTGGGGAGCAGGACATCATTCTATAATTGAACCCAACCACAATGCCACCTGGGGTGAAGAAAGTGACGTAAATGCCACGTTTAGTAAAATGAAGGCAAAATTCGCAGACCAGGGAATTCCAGTAGTGCTGGGCGAGTACGGAGCCTATAGGCGTAGTAATGGCCAACATATTCCTTTAGATTTGTTAACACATAACGAAGCAGTAGATTATTGGCTAACTTATATCTTTAAACAAGCGAAAGCCAACGGGATGCTGCCATTTTTCTGGGACACGGGTGGTGCTTTGGACAGGCAAAATTATACTGTGAAAGATCAACGTACAATTGTCGCACTTAATGCTGGTGCTAACTAAAATATTAAAGATAGCAGAACCGATGTTTAGCCGAGGCTACAACAGATGAAATATTGTTAATACTAAAAGAAATTTTATTGTAAAATAGCATACGGCAGCTTCTATAGAAAAGCCCGGAATCTTTAGATGAGAAAATTAATAACAACAATTATGTTAGGGATATTAATCCCTTCGGCAGCGTTAAAAGCACAGGAAGCCAATCGGTTTTTCCCCGAAAAAGATTTGGTAACAACGGGTATCTATTATTACCCCGAACATTGGAATGAAGCCCAATGGGAAAGGGATATTAAAAAGATATCAGACATGGGTTTTGAGTTTGTTCACCTGGCTGAATTTGCCTGGTTCAAAATGGAACCCGAAGAAGGACGGTTTGATTTTACCTGGCTTGACAGGGTGGTGGGGCTTTGCACAAAATACCATCTCAAGGTGTTGCTATGCACACCTTCGGCAACCACGCCAACGTGGATGCGGTTAAACTACCCGGAGACTTTTGTTATGGACGGGCATTATATCCGTGCGGAAAATGGTACGCGTGGCCTGGAATCAATGGTCAATCCGAAATTCCGTGGCTTTGTACAAAGAATAGTAGCGGAGATGGCTAAACGATACGGGCAGAACAAAAATGTAATGGGGTGGCAGGTAGATAATGAACCGGGTGCGGTGTCTGATTATAGTCCGTCATCGCAAGACGCATTCAGGGCCTGGCTAAAAAATAAATATAAAACCATTGATGCATTAAATACCGCCTGGGGGGCAGCCTTCTGGAGCCAGTGGTTTAATAGTTTTGACCAGGTAATCATCCCGAATACGAGCCTGGTAGGCTGGTGGGGCAATAATCCTCATGCCTTACTGGATTTTAAAAGATATTCAGCGGACGCCCAGGCAGAATTTCTTGATTTACAGGCTGGAACTTTACGTAATTACATTTCAAAGACGCAATTTGTTACCACCAACTATACTGCCGTTTGCACTGGTTCAGATCCTAACCGTACCACAAAACTGGATTTTGCAGCATATACTGCATATCCAAACGGGGGTACGGATAATATTGGTGAGTCTGGTTTCCGTTTAGGCAATAGCGATGTTGTTCTTTTTGCTTCAGAATATTACAAATCTGTGGGCGGTGTGTCAGGGGTTTTGGAAATTCAGCCGGGGCCCGTTAATTGGGGAAGCTACAATCCCCTGTTGTTACCGGGTACCGTTAGGCTATGGTTGTACCACAGTTTTGCGGCTGGTGGAAAGGTCGCCTGCTCGTACCGCTTTCGTCAAATCTTGTATGGTGCAGAGCAATATCATGCCGGTGTGATAAAAACGGATGGCGTAACACCCTCACAGGGCGGTAAAGACTATATGCAGTTCATGAAAGAAATAACAGAACTGCGGAGGCAATTTGCGCCAGGCTCAAAAATGCCCGCCAAGCTGGCTTCACGGTCAACAGCACTGCTGTGGAATGTGGAAAATTACTGGAGTATTGACAGGCAAAAACAAACGGGGCAGTGGAATACCTGGGATTACCCGGTAAAATTCCTTAAAACTGTAAGGTCATTGGGTGCACCTGTTGATGTAATTCAGGAAACAGCAGATTTGTCAAGGTATAAGGTAGTAATAGTTCCTGCTTATGAAATGGCTGACTCGGCATTGGTAAAAAAATGGAATGATTATGTAGCCAAAGGTGGCCACCTGGTTATTACTTGCCGTACAGGTACCAAAGACCGCAGGGGGCATTTTTGGGAGGGGGAAACCGCAATGCCAATTTCAAACCTGATCGGTGCCCATATAAGCCAAACCGATATGCTTTCATCGTATGGTAAAGGCGATATACTGATGGGTTCCAATCATTATCCATGGCATACCTGGGCGGATTTGCTTGTTCCGGAAGATACTACCGGGGTACTGGCCACCTATAATAATCAGTTCTATAAAGGTAAAGCTGCTGTTGTGAAACATCGGATAGGCAAAGGGTACGTAACCTACATTGGTGTAGAGACCGATGACTCCAAATTAGAAAAGGACTTATTGAGGCAAATTTATAAAGATGCCGGTGCCACAACTGAGGATTACCCACCAGGCGTATTTGTTTATTGGCGCGATGGTTTTTATACGGCATTAAATTACTCATCAGAAAATTACACGGTAAATCTGCCGGATAATGTAAAAGTTTTAATAGGGGAGAAGACACTAAAGCCTGCAGGTGTGCTTGTGTGGACAGAATAGTTTTAATAAGAATTACAAAACAGATGAAAAAAATAATTTGGGTATTGGTGATTTCGCAATTCGCTTTTTTGGCTAATGTGAAAGGCCAAAGAGCAATTAATGTAGATTTAAACAAAACATCGGGTAAGCTTAATACCATGTTTAACGCCTGCGTAGGCGCGGGCCGGGCAAATGAAGGGCTACGTGCCGACTGGCAGCAACAACTGGAATACGTAAGAAAACAATGTGGTTTTAGGTATATCCGCATGCATGGGTTACTCACCGATGATATGGCCGTATATACCGAAGACTCAAAAGGAAAACCTCAGTATAATTATATGTATGTTGATGCGCTGTTTGATTTTCTGCATAAAATTGGGATGAAGCCTTTTGTGGAACTGGGTTTTATGCCTAATGCCCTGGCAAGCGGAAACCAGACAATTTTTTGGTGGCGCGGCAATGTTACCCCGCCAAAAGATTATAACAAATGGCAGGCACTCATTACCAACCTTGTTCAGCATTTTACAGAAAGGTATGGCGCTGAGGAAGTAAAATCCTGGTATTTTGAAGTATGGAATGAGCCTAACTTATCTCCCGGATTCTGGACGGGGACACAAGACGATTATTTTAAATTGTACGATTATTCTGCAAAGGCGGTTAAAAGCGTAAACCCCGAATATAAAGTAGGTGGCCCAGGTACTGCAGGCGCAGCCTGGGTTCCCGAAATGATAAATCATTGCAGCAAAAATAACGTGCCGATTGACTTCGTCAGTACCCATTCATATGGTGTAAAACAAGGCTTTCTGGATGAATATGGCAATTCGGGCACGGTATTAAGTAAAGATTCGCTGGCGGTAAGCGGCGACGTTTTGAATTCCCGTAAACAAATTGCTCAATCAGCTAAACCCGGCCTGGAACTGCATTATACAGAATGGAGTTCATCCTATACTCCGGCCGACCCAGTGCACGATAGTTATCAGGAAGCCGCTTATATTTTGGAAAAATTAAAACAAGTCGGCAACGCGGCCAACTCCATGTCGTACTGGGTTTTTACCGATGTGTTTGAAGAACCCGGCCCGCGGTATACACCTTTTCATGGAGGTTTTGGGCTACTTAACATTCAAGGCGTAAACAAGCCAGCCTTTTATTCCTATAAGTTTATGAATAAACTTGGAGGCACCGAGTTAGCCAATACCGACAAACGTTCATGGGTTTGCAAAAACGACAAAGGAGATATTCAGGTTTTATTGTGGGATTATAGCTATACTTTGCCGGATTCTGTCAATAACCAGGCGTATTATATAAAGGATTTGCCAGCCAAACCTAAAGGCAAAGTAAAAATAAATCTATCGCATGTGCCTGCCGGAAAATATACGATGGAAGTTTATAAAATAGGTTATAGGGTGAACGATGCATATACCAGCTATCTGGATATGGGCAGGCCCGGACAGTTAAACAGGCAGCAGGTTGAAAAGTTAAAAGTAGAAAATGGCTCTCCTGTAACAAAACAGGAAATCGTAATAAAACCCAATGCCGTGTATTCCCGCGAATTTGATATCCGGGAAAATGATGTTATCCTGGTAAACCTGATTAAACGCTAACCGATGAAGATATTGAAACCAAAAATAGCTGTAAGGACATGCTGTGTGCTTTTTTTTATACTGCTGGCAGCAGGAGCGGCAAATGCACAGCAAAGTCTGAATAATAGCAAGCAGGAAGAAAAAATCCGTTCGCTCATCAGCCAGATGACTTTGCAGGAAAAAGTGAGCCTGTTGCATGCCAATTCCAAGTTTTATGTATCAGGAATAAAGAGGTTAGGTATCCCCGAACTGGCCCTGAGCGATGGACCGCATGGCGTACGCGCCGAAATTAACAGGGACGACTGGGCTTATTCGGGGTGGACGACTGATTCGGCAACCTGCTTTCCTCCGGGAACAGCGCTTGCTGCAACCTGGAACCCTAAACTGGCCGCAAAACAGGGGCTGGTATTGGGCGAGGAAGCCCGTTTCCGAAAAAAAGATGTGCTGTTGGGCCCTGGTATCAACATTATCCGTTCGCCACTTGGTGGCCGTAACTTCGAATACATGAGTGAAGATCCTTTTCTTATTTCGAGAATGGCTGTTGCCTATATCAAAGCCCTGCAGTCAAAGGATGTTGCGGTGAGCGTAAAACACTGGGTAGCCAACAACCAGGAAACGCATCGCGATTCTGTTGATGTACAAGTAAGCGAAAGGGCTTTTCGTGAAATTTATTTGCCGGGTTTTAAAGCGGCAGTCACTGAGGGCGGTGCTTACACTGTCATGGCAGCTTACAATAAATTCAGGGGCGACTGGTGTTCGGAAAACGAATATCTCAACAGGCAGGTCCTTCGAAAAGAATTTGGGTTTAAAGGTATTTTAATGACCGATTGGGCCGCGGCACATAGCACGGTAAAGGCCGCCTTAAGCGGGCTCGACCTGGAAATGGGCACCGATATAAAAGATTATAACGAATGGTATTTTGCTAATCCGTTAATAAAAGCTATAGAAGAAGGAAAAGTACCGGTATCGGTAGTGGATGAAAAAGTAGCAAATGTGCTGCGTGTAATGTTCAAAACCAGGATGTTTGATGAAGCTAACCGCGAAAAGGGAAAAATGAATACACCAGAGCATCAAAAGGCGACCTACAATTCTGCTGCGGAAGCCGCGGTGTTACTTCAAAACAAGGGCAATATTCTCCCTGTCAATTTCAATAAAATACAATCGATTGCTATAATTGGTGATAATGCTACCCGGAAACATTGCGGGGCAGGGCTTAGCTCAGAAATAAAAGCGTTATACGAAATAACTCCTTTAGAGGCAATCAAGCAAAAGTTCGGTACCCGCGTAAAAATAAATTTTGCCCAGGGATATGAAAAACAATCTACTTTCAAGGAAGGCAGCAACAGGGGCCAGGGAAATTCAGATCATGTTGATTGGAAATTGATTCAGGAGGCTGTAAAGGTTGCCAGGGAATCGGACGTGGTTATCATTTTTGGAGGGTTAAACCATGATTTTGATACGGAATCTTTTGACAAACAAAATATGGATTTGCCTTATGGGCAGGAAGTTTTGATGCAGGAAGTGGCAAAAGCAAATCCTAATACAACCATGGTAATAATCGCCGGTTCGCCAGTAAAGTTAGCGGGCATTGTTAACCGGGTACCTGCTATTTTATGGTCGTGGTATGGTGGTATGGAGGGAGGCAATGCGGTGACAGATATATTAAGCGGCAAGGTGAATCCATCCGGCAAATTACCTTTTACATTACCGGTAACACTTGATCAGTCGCCGGCCCATGCATTGGGCAATTTTCCCGGAAAAGATTTGAAGGTAAATTACGAGGAGGATATTTTGGTGGGATATCGCTGGTTTGATACCAAGAAAATCCAGCCCCAGTTTCCTTTTGGATACGGGCTTTCTTATACCGGTTTTGCACTCAGTAATTTTTCGACGGACAAGAAGATCTATGAAAAGAATGATATCATCCATGCAAAATTAGCGGTTAAAAACACAGGTAGCCGTTACGGTGCCGAGGTTGTGCAATTGTATGTAAGCGATCCTGCCAGTTCTGTTTTGCGTCCCGAAAAAGAATTAAAGGCTTTCGAAAAAGTTTTTCTGCAGCCAGGCGAAATGAAAGCAGTTGAGCTTGATGTAAAGGTTAGCGATTTGGCCTTTTATGACGAAACAAAAAAAGCATGGAAAGTTGAAGCCGGCGAATTTGTTCTTCAATTAGGTAATTCATCACGCAATGTTTTAAAAACAGTAAAAATATCCGTTAAATAAACATCAATCTGGCTACCGTCATAACTCAGAAACAACTTTCAATTAATAAACAAATGTCGGTTTTGTATAAAAGAAAGTCCCTTTAAATCAAACATTAGGGGCATCCTTTAAGCTAAATTTGACCCACCAATTATCAATTCCTTATAATGAATTAAGTGGAGAACCAATTACTAACTGCCATGCTTCTTCCTGTCTGGATTTGCTAAGCCCTGCCAAATAAATAACAACGGGATTTATTCAGCAGTTAGGTAATTCATCACGTAATATTTCAAAAAACAGTAAAAATATCAGTTAAATAAATGAAGATACAAATCAAACAGCTTTTGGTAATTTCGACGCTGTTGCTTGCTACCTTGTCGGTTAAAGCTCAGGAATTATACGTGGGCACCAATTATCATCCACATGATGATAAAGACCAGGAAAAAATAAAAAAAGATATTGAGTTGATGAAGGCCGCCGGATTCAAGGCAGTTAGGATGGGGCACCTGGCCTGGGACAGTTATGAACCTTCTGAAGGTAAGTTTGATTTTAAATGGTTTGATTTTGTGATGGACATGATGAATAAAGCCGGGATTAAGGTGATTCTTGATATCGCTATTCGTCCGGCGCCTGTTTGGTTGCACCATAAGTACCGCTCAATTGATGTTACCAGTCCAGCGGGCAATGCGCAATATCCCAACCATCGCTACATGGATGATGTAGGCGATCCGATGTATCAAAAATACGCTGTGCGTTATGCAGATACACTTACAAAACACTATGCTAAACATCCGGCCCTATTAGCTTTTGGCGTTGATAATGAATCTGGTGATGGCCCTATTTCATACTCAGAAACAGTAAGAAAAAGGTTTGTGGTTTGGCTAACGAAGAAGTATGCTACCATAGATAATTTTAACAAAGCATGGGCTACCCAACGCTGGTCAAGAAAGATTAACGATTTTGATGAAGTAGGGCTACCCGTAACCGGTGAAAAAAATGGCTCCCCGGAGAAAATATTGGATTTCAGACGTTTTATATCAGACGAAGTTAACCAGATTTTATTCAAGGTACTCGACAAGGTTAATGCCAATGCACCCAATGCGCTAACTAATACCAATGCCTGGTATTACAGTGCGTTGAAGTATTTTGACTATTCGCAGATTGCTTATTCAGGCAAGATGTCCAGGGGAGGCGCTGGCTTTTATCCGGGGAATTCTTTAACTACCAATTGGGGGGTGATGAATGCCTTGTTCGGAATTTCCCGTATTCAGTTTGAAAGTACAAACCCCTTCTGGTGCAGTGAATTTACTACAATGACAGCCGTTCCCAATTCGATCAGGAAATCTGCCTATGCCACGTTGATGTACGGCAATCAAGTGGTTTGCGGATGGACCTGGCAAAGTATGTGGTCGGGCGAAGAGCAATATTTGGAAGGGATGCTTGATTGGGATGGCGTGCCCAATCGTAAATATGATGAATACAAAAAGATAGCCACCGAGTTTAAAAAGATCGAAAAATACTTTCCCTACAAGCTCAACCCGGAAGTTGGCTTGGCATTCTCCTTTCCAAGTCAGATAGCCAGCAGCTCGTTTCCCGAGGTGCAGGACCAACAGTTACAGAGCTGCTGGAATTTGTTTCATTACCGCAATATGGATTCCCACATTTTGGAGATCAGCAAGAGTTCATTAAAGTATAAATTACTTTTTGTGCCCGGTGTAACTGTGATGGATGAAACCACTGCCAATAAAATAAAGGATTTTGTAAAAAATGGCGGCACTGTTGTGATGACAAGTAATTCTGCCGTGGTTGACGAAACCGGGAAAGTATTTGCATCCACCCATCCGGGCCGTTTAAGCGATGTGTTTGGAATACGGGTAGCCGGTTATGAAGAAACAGAGCCGATGAACGAAGTATCGCGCACATCGTTGAGAGGCAAAAAAATTGAACTAAATTACATAGGGAAAACTATCGGAACAGAATCAAGCCGATATGATGTTATTGAATCCAAAGGTGCCGAAATCCTCGGAAGTATAACCAGCCTGGATAAAGATTACCCGATTATTACTGCTAACAAATACGGCAAAGGCAGGGCAATTTATGTAGGCTTGCCCGCAGGCGGCGAGGTATTAGGCCCATTGCTTGATAAACTGATAGATGAACTGGGTATTAAAAAGGGGCCACAAGTACCCGCGGGCGTTATGGCAAGGCAAATTGATAAGAACCATTTTTTGTACCTGAACGTGACGGGAGAACCAAAAGAAATACCAATGAATGGGAAATCGCAGAGTATTCTTTTTAATAAAAGTTATACCGGCAATTTTACTATTGCCCCGTACGAGCCTGAGTTTATAGAAATAAAATAGATTTTGTTCCTGGTATATTGAATAACCAAAAATGATAATTGAATATATCCTGCAATCGATTGAGGTTATGATTGGGCAACGTCACCAAACGGGTAACTATTAAATAGCGTTAAATGCAAAAAGTGAAGAATTTAATTATAACAGCGGTTTTATTTGCTGGGTTTTTATGGCCGGCCGGCAGCAACGCGCAAACAAATTTATATGTCTCCCTCAGCGGAAATGACAGCAATCCGGGTACTAAAAGCAAGCCATTTGCTTCTATAAACCGTGCAATGATCACGGCGCGGAAAATTTCAGGAACTGTTTTTATCAAACTTTATGAGGGTACCTATTATTTGAGTAAACCTGTGGTATTCAGCTCTGCCGACTCAAGGAAGAATAACGAACCCCTGGTGTTGACGACTGTTGACCGCCAGAAGGTTATCATAAGCGGTGGTGCTAAGTTAAGTGGCTTAAACTGGACGCCATACAAAAACGGTATCTGGCAGGCTAAGATTGATCATGATCTTGTTTTTGATGAATTGTTTGTGAACGGTAAATTACAACATATGGCCCGTTACCCAAACTATGATCCTTCGGCCCAGTTTCTCGGTGGTACTGCAGTTGATGCCGTCAGCAAAGAACGGGCTGCAAGGTGGAAGTCGCCCTTGGGTGGATACGTGCATGCCCTGCACAGCGCCAAATGGGGCGATTTTCATTATATGATTACGGGAAAGGACACCAGTGGTAACCCTATATTGGAAGGGGGCTGGCAAAATAACCGGCGTTCGGGTATGCATGAAAAATATCGGTATACAGAGAATGTTTTTGAAGAGCTTGATACGGTCAACGAATGGTATTATAACAAGAAAGCGAAAGTCTTATATTATTTCCCAGCTAAAGGCCTTGATTTAAAAACTGCAAAGTTTGAAACGCCCCAGGTTGCCCATTTATTTGAATTCAGAGGGACGGAAGAAAAGCCGGTCAGAAATATTACGATCTCCGGACTGACGTTGACAGAAACAGCACGTACTTTTATGCAAAACAAGGAGCCGTTGCTGCGCAGCGACTGGACGATTTACCGGGGTGCGGCAGTGTTTTACGAAGGTGCGGCACGTTGCCGTCTCGAAAATTGTGTGCTGCATGATTTGGGCGGCAATGCGGTCTTCTTTAGCAAATTCAACCGTGGCTGCGAAGTGTCGGGGTGCCAGATTTCCGAAATCGGGGCAAGCGGTATTTGTTTTGTCGGCGACCCGGGTGCGGTGCGTTCGCCCAGTTTTGAATATAATGAGTACATACCACCGACAGAAATAGACCGTACACCAGGACCCAAAACAAACAATTACCCAAAAGACTGTAAAGTTTATGATAACCTGATGTTTAACCTCGGTTACGGAGAAAAACAATCAACAGGGGTAGAGCTATCTATGTGCCAGGACATCACGGTAAGCCACAATACCATTTACGATGTGCCCCGCGCAGGAATCAATGTAAGTGAAGGAACCTGGGGAGGGCATATCATTGAGTATAATGACGTGTTCAATACCGTAAAGGAAACCGGAGACCATGGATCATTTAATTCCTGGGGACGCGACCGTTACTGGCAAGCCGATAAGAAAAAACTTGATTCGATTGTTGCCGAAAACCCCGGCATAGCACTCCTTGATGTGGTGAAACCGATCATCCTTCGTAACAACAGGTTCCGCTGTGACCATGGTTGGGATATTGACCTGGATGACGGATCCAGCAACTACCTTATCTACAATAATCTGTGCTTAAATGGGGGAATTAAATTGCGGGAAGGCGTAAGCCGTGTTATTGAAAACAATATCATGGTCAATAATACTTTTCATCCTCATGTATGGTTTAAAAACAGCGGCGATGTGTTTCGTCATAATATCGTCGGAACAGGATACTTGCCTATCGGTATTTCCGCCTGGGGGAAGGAAGTTGATTATAACATTTTTCCCGATTCCGTGTCGCTGAAAGAAGCCAGATCCCGCGGCACGGATGGCCATTCTGTATATAGCCATCCGGTTTTTACCAATCCCGAAAAAGGTGATTTTCACCTGAACAACAGCGCAGCCGCGTTATCAGCAGGTTTCAAAAATTTCGCGATGGATAATTTCGGTGTGGTTTCCGCGCGGCTGAAGGCCATTGCCAAAAAGCCAGTCTTCCCGGCAGTTGTAACCACTAATAGTATAAGCAAAGATGATGTCATAGATTTCATGGGTGCCAGGGTCAAAAACCTGGGTACAGCCGGCGAGCAATCTGCCACCGGCATGGATCAGATCAGAGGTGTGTTGGTGCTCTCTGTTGCCCATGGATCGGCTGCATCGGCATTTCTTCAGGCGAATGACGTCATACTGACTTTTAATCGCAGGCAGGTTAACAACCTTAAAGATCTGCTGGAAGCCCGGGGCACGGTTACCGGGAAAAATACCGAAATAGTGATCTTTCGCAACCAACACCAGTTGAAGCAAAAGATTGAAGTAAACATGTAATAAATATGAACTTATGAACAGATATTTTTTCCTGGGAGTCGTTTTTTCTTTATGCTCAGCAGTATTTTGCAGTGCTCAAATCAGCGCCCCCAAACCATTTGGCCCGGTACCAACCAGTAACCAACTGCGTGTGCAACAAATGGAATCTTATGCATTTGTGCACTTTTCATTGAACACCTATACAGATCAATCCTGGGGATTTGGTAACGAAGATGTGAATTTGTTTAATCCAAAGGAACTGGATTGCCGCCAGTGGGCACGTACCTGCAAGGAAGCGGGTATGAAAGGAATCATCATTACCGCAAAGCATCACTGCGGTTTTTGCCTTTGGCCATCAAAATATACAGCGTATTCAGTTAAAAATTCGCCATGGAAAAATGGCAAAGGCGATGTAGTGAAGGAAATGGCCGCGGCCTGTAAAGAATATGGTTTGAAACTGGGCATTTATTTGTCGCCCTGGGACAGAAACAATCCAGATTATGGCAAGCCGGAATATATTACCTATTTCAGGAACCAGCTCACTGAACTGCTGACTAATTATGGGCCTATTTTCGAAGTGTGGTTTGATGGCGCTAACGGAGGCTCTGGTTATTACGGTGGTGCTAATGAAACCCGTACCATTGACCGTAAAACCTACTATGACTGGAAGAAAACCTATGCCCTTATCCATAAACTACAGCCAAATTGCGTAATCTGGAACGATGGCGGGGAAAGAGGTGATCTTCGTTGGGTGGGAACGGAATCAGGTTATGTAGGCGAAACCAATTGGAGCCTGCTTAATGCGACCGGTGATGTGCCCTATAATATGCTGCATTACGGTTTGGAGAACGGTAATAGGTGGGTGGCGGCCGAAGTAAATACATCCATCCGGCCAGAGTGGTTTTATCACCCAGGTGAAGATACTAAGGTAAAAACGCTGCCCCAGCTGATGGATACTTACTACCACTCCATTGGCCGTAATGCTACTTTCCTGCTTAATTTCCCTATCATGCCCAATGGCTTGATCAATGAAAGAGATGAAAAAGCAGCCTCGGAATTTGGCAAAGCGGTTAAGGAAGCCTTTGCGGTAGACCTGGCTAAAATAAAGAAAACAACTGCTTCCAATGTTCGTGGCAACGATAAAGCTTTTGGTGCAGGCAAAGCTGTTGATAGTGATAACGACACTTATTGGGCCACGGATGATAATATAAAAACAGCATCGCTCACTATCGATTTGGGCAAGCCAACTACATTCAATCGTTTTTTGGTGCACGAGTATATCCGGTTGGGCCAAAGGGTGAAGGCATTCACTGTTGAAGCCTTTGTTAATGGTAACTGGAAAGAAGTAGCCAACGCAACAACCATTGGGTACAAGCGTATCCTTACTTTCCCGAGCGTGAAGGCAACAAAGGTTCGGTTAAATATTACGGCCTCAAAAAGTTGTATTGTTATTTCCAATATAGGTGTTTATGATGCGCCGCAGATTTTGACTGCACCTGCTATAATCAGGGACCAATCCGGTAAAATCATTATAATCCCGGCAGACAAAGAATCGGTAGTTTACTACACATTGGATGGAAGTGCGCCCACCACAGGTTCAAAAAAATATACCGGGCCATTTCAAACAGATGGAAAATTGGACGTAAAGGCAATTGCCGGCGACCCAACCACGGGCAAAAGCAGCCCCGAAGTGGAGGAGAACTTTGACCTGCCCCGTACGGATTGGAAAGTTTTAGGAGTAAGCGACGAAAAGGCTAACGCAATTTTAGATGGAGATCCTGCTACCGTGTGGCACCAGGGTAAGGATGTAAAAATGCCGGTTGATTTGGTGATCGACCTGGGGAAAGAAGAAACCCTGTCTGGATTCAGGTATTTGCCCGATCCTGGTTTGTGGAGCCCCGGTATAATAACCACCTATCAATTTTATGTTTCGGCCGACAATAAAGAATGGAAACTGGTTGATGAAGGAGAGTTCCCCAATATCAAAAACAACCCGCTGATACAAATTAAAAACTTTGCGGCTGTAAAAGCACGCTATATTAAATTGAGGGCCTTGAAAAATACAGAAGGCAACGATAATACAGGATATGCCGAAGTTGATGTGATTACAAGCCAGCCCTAATGTTATTATCCGGCATTTGAGGAGCCGGTTATCCATTTAAATGATGAATACACCTAATCAAATTAATAATCAGCTGTTTAATATGCTACTGCGGGGAATAGCGCTCTTGTTTGCAGCTTTATTAGCTTTAAATGTAACAGCGCAGGACAGGTCAAATGCCGGGTCTGAAAGGACAAGGGATAATTTTGACTTCAACTGGCAGTTTCACAAAGGCGATATCGCTATCAAAAGGGCGGTTAAAGCTGCCGGGTATGGTGGTTTAACAGATATCAATGTAAAAGTTGAAACAAATAAAGAAGCCATTGTTGCTTATACTGATGTTGACAAAGCAGCCACATTTAAACCCGAAGACTGGAAAGAAGTAAACCTTCCGCACGATTGGTGTGTGGAGGGAACTTTTGTTAATGATAAATCAATCGGGAGTTCGCCCGCTGTCAGCGGATATTTGCCCGGTGGGATAGGTTTTTATAGAAAGGAATTTGAAATACCTGAAGCCGATAAAGAAAAAAAAATATCTATAGAATTTGACGGGGTTTTCAGGAACAGTACCGTTTGGGTCAATGGTCAGCTCATAGGCAACCACCAAAGCGGTTACACACCTTCCAACTATGATTTGACGGATGTTTTGCGTTACGGTAACGAAGGTAAGAATGTTATTCTTGTAAAGGTTGACGCTACCGAATATGAAGGGTGGTGGTACGAAGGGTGTGGAATTTACCGGCATGTTTGGCTCAATAAAACCGACAAGCTCCATGTTGACCGGTTTGGCACCTATGTTACTACATCTTTAGCCTGGCCCGATGAAGCTGATGTAAACGTAAAAACCAATATTAAAAACGAATATGGCGTAGTTAAAAAGATTACGCTCGTCTCTAAAATTGTAGATAATAAAGGAGTGGTGCTTGATACAAAAACTTCATCGCAGATAATTGAGCCGTTTAGCACAGCTGAACTTTCACAAAAAGGAGTTATTCAAAAGCCCTTGCTTTGGTCGCCCGAAACACCAAGCCTTTACAAGATGCTGACCGAAGTTTCTGAAAACGGGATTGTCATCGACAATTACGAAACCACTTTTGGGGTAAGGACAATCGAAATAAACCGGAAAGGGGTGTTTTTAAACGGGAAGCTTTACCCGGTGAAGGGCACTTGCAACCACCAGGATTTTGCCGGGATTGGGGTGGCACTTCCTGATAAAATAAACGAATACAAATTAAAGTTGCTCAAAGAAATGGGCAGCAATGCTTATCGTTGTTCCCATCATCCGCCCACGCCGGAACTGCTTGATATGTGCGACAGGATGGGGTTACTTGTGTTGGACGAAAACCGCATGTTGTCCAGCTCTGAAGAAGGGATAGCGGATTTGAAATCCATGTTATATAGGGATCGAAACCACCCGTCGATATTTATGTGGAGTATGGAAAATGAGGAATGGATTCAAGGTACAGTAACCGGGGCTAGGATACTAAGAACACTGGTTGACATTACTCATAAAATTGACCCTACCCGTCCGGTGACTGCAGCCATGAATCATGGGCGGAACGAAGGGGGGTATGCCGATGTGCTGGATGTTGTGGGATATAACTATGGCGACAAGGGACTGGCGTATGTAAAAGACCATGAAAAATATCCCAACCGGGTTGAGTTTTGTACAGAGTCCACAAGTTTCATTTCAACCCGTGGCGAGTATCAGAACGATTGGGGAAAAGGTTTTGTCTCCAACCTTGGGTTATGGCAGCCCAACTGGGGGCCGCTGCCTGGTGAAGACTGGGCGGACATTGTTAAATATCCCTATCTGGGAGGCTTGTTTGTGTGGACAGGTTTTGACTACCGCGGTGAACCTACGCCATACCAATGGCCATGCGTTACATCACATTTCGGATTTATGGATATATGCGGCTTCCCCAAAGATGGGTACTACGCGTACAAAGCGGCCTGGACAAATGAACCCATAGTTCATATTTTTCCCCATTGGAACTGGCCCGGCAAAGATGGAGACAGCATAAAAGTGCATTGTTACACCAACTGCGACGAAGTTGAGCTGTTGCTCAACGGCAAAAGCATAGGTAGGCAAAAAACAACTCCTTATACCAAACTGATATGGAATCTTATATATAAACCCGGTAAACTTGAAGCCAGGGGATATAAAGGCGGAAAGTTGGTAACCAGTGACATTGTTGAAACAACAACTGCCCCGGCACAGTTGGCCCTGAAGAGCGATTGCAGCACACTTAAAGCCGACGGTACCGACGTCGCTGTTGTCCAGGTGGTACTTAAGGACGCCAAAGGAAGGGTGGTACCTACAGCGGCTAACCTGGTAAAGTTTTCAATTGAAGGCCCGGGACGAATCATTGGCACAGGCAACGGTAACCCCAGCAGCCATGAACCGGATAAAGCCAGCCAGCGGATGGCGTTCAATGGATATTGTTTGGTGCTGGTTCAATCAAATAAACAGACCGGGGAGATCCGGCTAAAAGCTTCTTCTGAAACCCTTAAAGGAGCTGAAGTTGTTATTAAAGTCCAATAAGGTTAAATAGTATTTCATCAAAAAAAATAAAGATTAGTATGAAGTTGTATTCACATCATGTTAAAGCAATAGTTATGGCCTTTCTGTTTTTGGCAGGCAGCATCGCGTGCCAGGCTCAAAATTCCGAGAAAACCGAACGAAAACAACTATTTGACTATAATTGGAAGTTTTTCCAAGGCGATACAGCATCGGCAAAATCAAGGGATTTTAATGATATGAGTTGGCGGAGCCTTGATTTACCGCACGATTGGAGTATTGAAGGTAAAATAAGTCCTAAAAACCCAACCGGGGGAGCCGGTGGATATTTTCCGGCAGGGATTGGCTGGTACCGTAAAGCCTTCAAAGCTCCCGTTGAATGGAAAGGCAAAAAAGTATCTATTTACTTTGAAGGAGTTTATATGAATTCTGAAGTTTTTATTAATGGAAAATCGCTTGGCATTTACCCTTATGGGTATTCATCCTTTAGTTATGACCTTTCGCCTTATTTGGATTTTAATAAAGAAAATGTAATAGCAGTGCGGGTAGACAATTCGCAGCAAGTAAACAGTAGATGGTACAGTGGTTCGGGCATTTATCGCCATGTTTGGTTGAATGTTACCGACGCTGTGCATATAGCAGAGTGGGGAGTTGCAATTACAACCCCCGATGTGTCTTCCAAAAAAGCAACTGTTCAAATTAAAACATTGGTAAAAAACGAAATTGATTTGCCTCAAAGTATTATTTTGAGCACCTGGTTAACGGATGCAAATGCTAAAAATGTAGGAAATAATCAAATAAAGGTTGAACTGGCTGCCAATAGTGAGAAAGAAGTTACCCAAAGGATCACTGTAGCAGTTCCCATGCAATGGACGCCTGAAACACCACGTTTATACAACGCTCAAATAAGTATCATACGGATTAAGAAATTAGTTGACAAAACGGAAACAAGTTTTGGCATACGTTCCATAAAATTTACGCCCGACAATGGGTTTCAGCTTAATGGCAAAACAGTAAAACTCAATGGCGGATGTGTGCACCATGATAATGGCTGCCTGGGCGCTGCCGCTTTTGACCGTGCAGAGGAGCGCAAGGTTGAGTTGCTAAAAGCAGCCGGATTTAACGCGGTAAGAACTTCACATAATCCACCTTCCGAAGCTTTTTTAAATGCCTGCGACAGGTTAGGCCTATTGGTTGTTGATGAATCGTTTGACTGCTGGAAAACAGGCAAAAATAAACAGGACTATGCGCAATATTTCACCCAGTGGTGGAAACGCGACTTAGATGCCATGGTTTTGCGGGATCGTAATCACCCTTCAATTGTTATGTGGAGCATCGGTAACGAAATAGTGGAGAGGGGTAGCCCGGGATCAGTAGAGACGGCCAAAATGCTTGCTGCCGCCATAAAAAAAATAGATACCGTTCGCCCGGTTACATCGGCCATAGTAGAAAATGGTAAAGAGTGGGCAACGCTTGATTCCCTTATGGCGGCCCATGATATCGCCGGGTATAATTATCATTTGTGGAACGCTCCTGCCGATCATAAACGCGTGCCTTCACGGATGATCGTTCAAACAGAATCGTACCCCAAGGATGCCTTTACCAATTGGAAGCTGGTAGAAAACAACAATTATGTTCTTGGAGATTTTGTTTGGACAGCGATGGACTATCTTGGAGAATCGGGAATAGGCCGTTGGTATTATTCTGGTGACGTGCCCGGTGAACATTGGGAACATGATTTTTTCCCCTGGCACGGTGCTTATTGTGGCGATATTGATTTGATTGGGTGGAGAAAGCCGATCTCGCACTATCGTAGCCTGTTATATAATAATACCGAAAAGCTCTACATGGCTGTTCATGAGCCCGAACCCGGTCCCCTGGAGATTAAAACAACCTGGTGGTCTGTATGGCCAACCTGGGAAAGCTGGACCTGGCCGGAGTATGTTGGAAAGTCCATTAAGGTAGAGATTTATTCAAAGTACCCCAAGGTACGCCTGTACCTCAACGACAAACCCATTGGAGAAAAACCAACGACTGAAGAACAGGAAAATAAAGCTGAATTTACGGTGCCTTATGCTGCTGGCCGGCTTAAAGCAGTAGGCGTGGAGAACGATAAAGAAGTTGAATCAACCGTTTTGCAAACTTCCGGTGACGCTGCCAAAATCAAACTAATTGCTGATCGGAAAGAGATAATCGCCAATGGACAGGACTTGTCATATGTTGCCATACAGATAACCGACAAGGACGGCGTACTTCAGCCAAATGCTGTAAACCGTCTGCTTTTCAAAATTGACGGCCCCGGAATAATTGCCGGTGTAGCCAATGCCGATATGAAAGACACAGACTCCTATGTTGGAAATACACATAGAGCCTGGCATGGGCGCGCATTAATTATAATTAAAAGCACTCATAATTCAGGCGATATTAAATTGACGGTTACTTCGCCCGATCTATCAGAGGCTGTTTTAAATATTAAAACACTTGGGCATTAGCGTTTGTAAAGACTTAGCTGATTCTCATGGTTGTCCTGCCAATCAAAATTCCCTGTCCGCTTGGCGATAAGCCAGCGATTTTCCAGGCGTACGTAATTGTCCAGGTAAACAGCACCGATGGTGGTCTTTATTTTTTTGCCGTTATCGCTGCCGATTAATATAATCAGGCAATAACATGTTCCGGTAGCCTTATCACCGTCTATGGTCACTACCTGCTGCCCGTTAAAATGGTAAACAGTTTGAAAGTCTTTAAGAAAATTGCTAAACGCTTCTGCCATTTCTTTTCGCCCCCGTAATTTCAGGATCGATGTACCTGCCGCAAAAGTTTCTGAAACAGCATCTTCCGAAAATAGCGCCGCCTGCGCACTAAAATCTTTTTTGTCGCCCAGAATTGATACGCTGTCAACAAGTTCTTTGAGGGCTATTCTGTCGTCTAATTCTTTATTATTCATGATTCCCACTTTATTATAAATTATAGCGGTATGAGTGATTTGGGCAAGCCTTAAATTGAGATAGACTCTTTTGTTATAAAGGACGTGGATCTTGCATCAATTATATTCAGACAGCTTCGTCTTCAGTCCACAATAAGCACGATCTTACCCTGTATACTCCCTTGTTCGGCGCGTTCATGGGCCTTTCGAGCATTGGTAAGCGCAAAAGTACTATCTATTGCCACGCGTATCGTTCCATTATCAAGTAGCTTTCCAACCTCTGCCAACTGGGCACCGCTCGAGCGGACCTGTGTTGTGGAAAATATGATACCAAGCTTTTCTGCATCCTCGCGGCCCGATGCGCCAAGCCCAAAGATCGGAAACAATGCGCCGCCGCGTTTCAGGGTGCGTAAAAAACGGCCGGTTGGCGGCCCTCCAATCGAGTCAACGACAAGATCAACCTCACGAACCACTTCCTCAGGAATGACTTTTGTATAGTCGATAAATTCGTCCGCGCCTAAATCAAGGAGGAAGGTTTCATGTTTACCCGATGCTACCGCGATGACGTACGCCCCTTTCCATTTGGCCAGCTGTACGGCAAAGTGACCTACGCCGCCCGCAGCGCCATTAACAAGTACCCTTTTACCTTCCAGCGGAACAGGCTCGTGCTGATTGGACTGAAGCGGGTTCGGGATCTCGTGCCCTTGTGCTATCATAAACTGCCATGCGGTTAGTAATGACATGGGGGCCGCGGCGGCATGCACATGATCAATACCTGCTGGCTTAAGTGCAACTTCCGATGCGGGGGCGGTCACATACTCGGCATAAGCCTTGCTATTACCCAAAACCTCACCCGGAAAACGAACCATGCAGTAAACTTCGTCTCCTACGGAGAAATCGGTAACGTCATTAGCAACCGCCTCTATAACTCCTGAAACGTCTGTACCCAGGATGATAGGGAAAGGCAGCTTCGGCTGCCACTCGGGCGGCAGAAGTTTAAATCCATCGCGCAAATACCAGTCGGGCGGGTTGAGCCCTGCCGCATGAACGCGAATACGAACTTCACCTGGCCTGATCTCCGGAATTGGTGCCTCTTCATAACGCAGTACTTCAGGGCAGCCAAACTCGTGCTGCCTTACTGCCTTCATTACCATTACTTTATCCATTGGTGCTGCTTCCATTTTTGTCAATTTGATGATGCAATATTAAATAGTTTATATACTTTTGGCAAGTATGTACTTATTTGTATGCTACATACCAAAAAGTTTCTATTGTTGATTATCAGATATTTATATAAAAATTAAAGTGAAGAAAAAGGCGGAAATTCCCGAATGTATTCAAAGGTGCGGCGTTGAATATGCATTTAAGCGCATAGGTGGAAAATATAAAGGCCGGATCCTTTGGCATCTGGGCTTACAATCCGTATTGCGTTATGGAGAACTGAGTCGCACATTGCCTGATATCACTACCAAGATGCTCACCCAGACTTTAAGAGAACTGGAAGAAGATAACCTGATCATCCGGAAAATGTATCACGAGGTGCCGCCTAAGGTAGAATATTCATTGAGCGATACCGGCCGGGAATTGATGCCGTTTATCACTCATTTACACAACTGGGGTAAAAAACAATTAACAAATGAATGATACGCTGTTTTTATAGCTCAACTTGCAGCATGTTGTCTATAATCAATGCTTGAACAGGATACCGGGAACCCATAATACCGCATGCATCCTGTTCAGCTAATTCTTCCGCCGTGCGGAATACATAGGTCCAGCGTTGTTGATGACCAAATCGATCCGCCCGAAATGCGCTTTTGCTTTGGCGGCGGCGTTGAAACAGGCCGCCCGGTCAGTAATGTCCTGTTTCAACGGCAGTGCCGCGCTGTCATATTTTTCCCTGAGTTCATTTAATCCGTTTAAGCTCCTTGAGGTAACGATTACCTGGTCACCCGATTCAAAAAGGCTTCTGCCCATATTTTTCCGAAGCCGCGCGACGCACCTGTTATAGAAATTATCTTTGACATGTTTTTTGATTTGCTATTGTTGTTTTAATGAGACAAATTTAACCCGGTACCGGCCAACGGACGTATGCAGAATAGCGGAATAAGGATCCATTTTAACGATGGCGGAACGGACACCGCCCGGGGCCAACAAAACCGACCGTAGCTTGTTAAAGGAAAAATGACATGACAGACCAGGACCCCATCATTAAGTACATTAATAAATTTGTTCAGCTCACGGAGGCGGAGACAGAAATGTGCCGCGCGGCTTTTCGATTCGAAAGACTAAAAAAAAGACAGTTCATTATTCAGCCCAATTTCGTTGACCGGCATAAATATTTTGTGATCGAAGGCGCCATCCGTGCTTATGTAGTTGATGAGAAGGGCGTAGAACACACCGTTCAGCTTGCCATCGATGAATGGTGGATCTCTGATTATAACAGCTACCTGTTCCAGCAACCCGCCAGTATGTTCGTCGTGGCTATGGAAGACTGCCAGGTACTCAAGATCAGCTATGAAGATGAAAATCGCCTGAAAGCGGCGCAACCTAAGTTTGAGACCTTTTTCCGGATGATGGCCGAAAGAGGCGTGGCGTTTATGCAGCGAAAGTTTATCTCTGCCATAATTGGCACGGCCGAAGAGCGTTACGCACAGTTCCTGGAGCTATACCCCCAGATGATCAACCGCTTTCCCCAATACGTCATCGCCTCCTATTTAAACATGACCACCGAGTTTTTTTCCAAAATCCGCAATCAAAAAGTCAGGAAGAAATCTTGAACTGGTTCAACCTTATTTCCTAAGCTACTTCATCTTTAAGCCGCGCTCTTCTCTGCAACTTTGTATAGTCAATTTTGACAAAAACATTTTAAGGAAAACACCATGCAAAAGTTAAAAGATAAAGTAGCCGTGATAACCGGCGCAACCTCAGGGATGGGCCTGGCTACTGCCCGGTTATTTGTGGAAGAAGGCGCCTATGTATTTATCACCGGGCGCCGGCAGGCCGAACTGGATGAGGCCGTGAAAACCATCGGCAGCAACGTGACCGGCGTACTGGCCGATTCAGCGAATCTTTCTGACCTGGATCGCCTGTTTGAAACGGTTAAAAACAAGAAAGGACAGATCGATGTGCTATACGCCAGCGCCGGCGCGGTAGACGGTGCCCCGATCGGGCAGATCAGCGAAGAACATTTTGACAAACAATTCGATGTGAATGCCAAAGGAACGCTTTTTACAGTTCAAAAGGCGCTGCCATTATTGAAAGACCATAGTTCTATTATCATGACCGGCACCGTTGCCGCCCACATGGGCTTGCCCTACCTGAGTGTTTATGCCGCCAGCAAAGCCACACTGGATGCATTTGCTAAAGGCTGGGTGACCGACCTGAAAGGTCGGGGGATACGGGTCAATGTCATCCATCCCGGCCCTATCGATACCCCATTTTTTCAATCCATGTCCGATGAACAAAAGGCCGGTTATATCAAAGGCGTGCCGCTGGGCAGGGCCGGACGCCCGGACGAGATCGCTAAAACAGCCTTGTTCCTGGCTTCGGACGATTCCAGTTTCATTACCGGCACCTCTATCTCCGTTGACGGCGGCAGTACTGTACAGGTTTAATAAAAATAAGGGGCTCCGGGCGGAACCCCTTATTTTTATTATTTTTAAACGATGAAAGGTGAGTTTTTTCTTGATCCCTATAAACAAAACGGCAAGCTTTCTATTCGCCTGGTCGCACCGGACTTTGGGCACCTCGACCCGGCTATCGCGGCAGGTTACAATTTTACCCAGCGCAGGACCCACTACTTTTTCCTGTTGATGCTGGAAGGCTCCGCCCAGCACAACGTCGACCTGCAGCGTTACGAAATTCAAAGCGATGAGCTATTGTTCATCCTGCCGCACCAGATGCATCAGCTCCCGGGCGAAGGCCATGGCGGCGACTATTATAAAATAGGCTTTGATGAGCATTGCCTCTACCTTTTACCCAGAACCTTTCCATTCCTCATTAATCCCTTTAACCGGCAAAAGATCGCCTTCAGCGCGGCGGCTGTAAACCGGCTAAGATCAACCGTCGCAGTCCTGCGAAGCCTCTTAAGCGAGATGGATACCGAGCCGGAGCTCATCCTGGCGCACCTCAACAGTCTGCTGACAGAGATCAACCTGGCTTACTTCGCAGCCGACAAGAATCCGGCCGATGGCAAGCTTTCCAAATACATCGATTTTAAGCTATTTATAGAAAAACAACTGACCGAGCAGCCCAGCATCGAAACCATCGCTGAAGCACTCGCCGTTAATACCAACGGACTTTACCAGTTGGTCAAACATTATTCCGGCCTTTCACCCAAAACCTTTATCACCCACCGACTGATCCTCGAAGCCAAGCGGCGCCTGTATTACGGGGAGCACACCTCTGTCAAGACCCTGGCTTTTGCCCTGGGTTTTAACGATCCGGACTACTTTTCCCGCCTTTTTAAAAAAGAGACCGGCGGATCTGTCGCACAGTTCCTTCAGGAGTTGCGGTAAACCTTTTATTCGGCCCTTTTGCTTTCGATGCGTTTCCTGATCCGGCTAAGCGAAGGGTTGGTGATACCCAGGTAAGATGAGATATGATAAGCCTGTATGCGCCTGGCAATAGCCGGGTGGGCTTCAAGTAGCCGGGTATATCGCTGCTCGGGCGAAAAAAACAAAAGTTCTTCGGTCCGTGTTTGCGCAATATTAAAGAACGATTCGGCCAGCAGCCTGCCGAATTTCCCCCAGTTTGGATGGCTTTCATAAAGGCTGTTCAGGTCCTGGTATGCGATAAAGAAAATTTCCGAGTCCTCCATCGCCTCAATAAAATACCAACAAGGATTACGCGAGACAAAGCTCCTAAAGGAAACAACGAACTGTTTTTCTGAGAAAAAAAAGATGTTTTGATCTCCTTTAGTTTCCGGATCGCGATAATAGATCCGGAAAATACCGTTGACGACCAGTCCCAGGTCGTTGCAAACCATATTTTGCATATTAAAGAAATCCCCCTTTTTGATCTTCCGCGCTTTCCAGTATGGCTGGCTGTCGCTGATATCTTTATCGCTCAATTGGGCAAAATTCCGCAGGTGTTCCGCTAAGAGTTCTTTTTTATCCATCATCTAAATCGCTTGCAAATTAAGAAATTCTGCCAATGCACCATTAAATTCCGCAGGCCTTTCCATCATCGGTGCGTGTCCGCAAGCAGTCAGCATGATTAGCTTGGCCTGGGAGAGGTTATCCCGGAATTGATAGGCGACAGCCGGAGGGGTGATGTGGTCATCCGTGCCCCAAATTAGCAATACAGGGATTTGGATCTGCGGAAGGCTGTCGAGTACTTGATTTCGTTGGGTAGATTTAGCGGCTTTGATCGTGCATAAACATTTATAGGCATCCGTCGTGACCCGCATCACCTCAGCCACCAATGCATCTGTAGCCATCATCGGATCGTAAAATGTCGCGGCCACCCGCTTCCGGATATAGATGGCATCGCCCCGTTTTAAATAACTGCCCACTTGTGTGTTCTCATAAAGCCCGGAGCTGCCGGTCAATATCAATTTTGACACCTTTTCAGGATGCCGGTGTGTATAGTGGATGGCGATATGACCGCCAAGCGAATTTCCGACGAGGGTCACCTTTTCCAGTTGATTTGAGTTGACCACCTCTGCCAAGAAATCCACCAGGTATTCCACCGTATCGCCTTTATGTTTTTCGTACAGTGGCAGTTCCGGTACATGTACGTCGAACCGGTCTTCAAAATTCCGCACCACTTCCGTCCAGTTACTCAAGCCGCCGAACAGGCCGTGCAATAAGATCATACTTTGCTTCATGCCCAAAATTAACCGGGAACAAAAAAACAGTTGGTGATCTCAGTCACAAAAATCGGTCCCTATTTGGATAACGATAGCCTGGCCCGGCTTAGTGCTTCCCTGCTGATATACAGGTAACGGGCAATATTGGTCAGGGTTATCTTTTGAATGATCAACGGCCTCCGTTCCAGTAGATAACGGTAACGTCTCAGCGGGCTTTTTAAGGATAATATGTACTGGTGTTCAGATTGTTGTTCGGATATTTCCCGGTATAATTCCAGGTTCACATGCAGCAGGTTAAGGTGCAGGTCATACAGCGGCTGTAATTTTTTGATATTTATTTTAAGCACCATGGCATCTTCCAGCGCGGTGATACTCACAGCCGACGGCGCACGCTTGTTATAGCTTTCACAATTGGCCAGGAAGTCGTCAGGAAAGCCGAACTTGATAATCTTTTCGTTTCCATCTTCATCCTGGATAGAAAACTTGAACGTGCCAGAGATGACGAAGGCCGCATAGCGGGCCACCTTACCCGACCTTAGAAAAGCATCCCCTTTTCGGATGGGCTTAACAGAAGCCAGCTGACACAGCAATTGCCATTCAGCCTCGGTCACTCTTGGGTATTTTTTCTTCAATGGCGTATACCATCCAGGCATCTTGTGTTTCATCGGAACCGGTTTGATGTTTCAAATATAACTTGAATAAACCGCCAATAATTTAACTTAAGTGAAAATTGCACATTGTAATGGTACGGTCAATTTCTGCCGGTATTTTCACTTAAGTGAAAAGTTCTGCGACGGCAGCCGCAGAACTTTGGGCCAACAAAAACAAAAATTAAACCATGACTACAAATCCTGAAACCAAACTAGCCGGCGCCTTGCGCCAGCTTTATTTTATCCGCGCCGGGTTTTCGGTGGCCTGGGTAATCCTCGTTGTTCTTTTTGCCAAAACACCAACGATGGCCGCAATGATTTTGCTGATCATTTACCCGGCCTGGGATGTGGTTGGTACCTTACTGGATATCCGCGCCAACAAAGGCAGCAACTCTAAAATGCCACAATATACCAACACGGTAATCAGCGGCCTCACTACAGTAGCGGTTGGTTTTGCTTTGCAAAAAGGCGTCCCCGAAGCCCTGATCGTTTTTGGCGCCTGGGCTATCGGGACAGGGTTAATCCAGTTGATATTAGGCTTACGCAGGCGGAAGCTTTTAGGCGGTCAATGGCCGATGATCATCAGCGGCGCCCAGTCCATGATTGGTGGTACCTCCTTTATCCTCCTGGCCCATGACCCTACCAAGGGAATCGCCAGCCTGGCCGGTTATGCCGCTTTCGGTGCCTTTTATTACCTGCTCGCCGCCTTTCGCCTTCTTAAAAAGGAAAGGGCAATTAAAACCGGTTCAGGATTTGTCAGGGAATGAATTGGTTTTGTCCAGTACCGTCGTTCCGGCACTGCATAACTTTGTTCTAAATAAAATATCGAACCATGAACAGAACACTTGGAAAAAACGGACCGATGGTTTCCGCAGTCAGCTTGGGCTGTATGGGCATGTCGGGCGCCTACGGCCAAAGCAATGATACCACCTCGATTGCCACCATCGAAAGGGCACTCGAACTGGGCCATAACTTTTTGGATACCGCTGACTATTATGCGGTCGGCCATAATGAAGAACTCATCGGCAAGGCTATTAAAGGCAAGCGCGGCCATGCATTCCTGTCGGTGAAGACCGGCCAACTGGTAGCACCCGGCCCAACCGGAGCCATGGGGCCGGGACCCGTGAGCGGGCACCCGGACTTTTTAAAAAATGCCGTCTTTTACAGCCTGCGCCGCCTACAAACCGATTACATCGACCTGTATACCCCGGCGCGGGTTGACCCCAGGATACCCATCGAAGAAACCATCGGCGCATTGGCCGAACTGGTGCAAAAGGGCCTGATCCGCTATATTGGCCTGTCGGAGGCATCGGCTGAAAGTATAAGGAAAGCTGCCGCTGTTCATCCCATTACTGCCTTACAGATCGAATATTCGCTCTAGAGCCGTGATATTGAAGCGGAAGTGCTGCCAACTGTCCGCGAATTAGGGATCGGCCTGGTTGCTTATGCACCGCTGAGCCGTGGGTTTTTAAGCGGGGAGTTCCAAAAGCCCGAAGATATCAAAGACAGTCGCACCAATATGCCGCGTTACCAGGGTGAGAATTTCTATAAAAATTTAGAGCTGGTTGAACAAATCAAAAAACTGGCAGCCGAAAAAGGCTGCACGGCCACCCAATTGGCGCTAGCCTGGGTACTGGCGCAGGGACAGGATATCATTACCATCCCTGGCACCAAGCGGACCAAATACCTGGAAGAAAATATCGCGGCCGAAAAAGTCCAATTGAGCAACGAAGACCTGGCGGAGATCGATGCGGTAATGCCTGTCGGTAGCGCGTCGGGTACGCGTTACCCGGAAAGGTTCCTGGGTTCCCTTAATAAATAAAGTTCAATTGAACGAGGCCAGGAATTTCGGTGGTGAGAGTTTGGGCAGCAGCACACACACATCATGTACCCGTCAAATTTCACGAAGTTAATTTGCAGAGAAAAACCGCACGATTTAGGTTATCTTGGTGTACCTTTTGCATGGGTGAGCAAAATTAGCTGTCTTGCCAACCTTGTGATGTCCCGGTTATTTATGAAAAAATATTTACTAATTGTTTTTCTTATCGCGTTATCAGGTTTCGGCGGATATGCCCAATCAACAAACTCGGCATACGGGCGTGAACTTAAGCATGCAATTGAAAAAGAAACCGCAGACACAGCCCGGATAACCTTGCTGCAAAAGTTGGGTATGTACTATATCGACAAATATATGGTAATTCAAAAAAAAGAGGATATAGACAGCGCCATAAAAGTGTTGATGCGGGCTGTTGACCTGAGTGAGGCTGCTCGTCAATATGATCGCAAATATGAAAATATCGAGAGTGTAGCTCGCGCCTACATGTTTCTGAAAGATACCGTTAACGCACATTTTTACGTTGCGCAGGCTTTACAGTATTATACCCAGGTGCGCCAGTTTAAAAAGGTAGTACTTGGCTGGACGAAATATGGCTACGCGGCCACCCGGGTTGTGTTATATCCCCTGGCCATGCAGTGTTACCGCCAGGCTTTGGCGGCCGAGCGTAAGTATAACTTGCATGACGATGAACTTTACATCAGGAGCAAAATGGCGGCTGTAATGTCTGCTACAGACAATGATGACGAGGCTATAAAATTTTGTTTGTCTACAATTGCCGATTTTAAAAACAGGAAGGAAAATCTTGATAAGATATACTTGCTTATGGCTAATATTTACAGGTACAAGGGCGATTTAAATAAAGCCCTGAGCTATAGTCTGGCAGGTGTAAACAACATGGAATCTTATAAGGATACGCTTGACGCCGATAACTATTACGGCGAACTTGCATTAACCTATGATGCTTTAGGCCAGACGGCAAAAAGCATTATATACTATAAAAAAACACTTGCGGTCCGCGAGAACGAGGCTATACCCGAAGAATACATTTATCGTACCTGTGGTTTTATAGTAAAGGGACTAATAAAACTTGGGAAATTTAATGAAGCGCTTAATGAGGCTTTATCTTTTGAAGCACGCCATCCACCGCAAACGCCGGTAGGTAAGGCTTTCATGGCCCAAAACAAAGCCTATTGTTACCAGGCTTTAAAGGTGTATGATAAAGCCGAAAAATATTTCCTGGAAATACCAATGGGGCTTGACCTTACACGCCGCAACGATGAAGTAATTAACATGGCCTTATACGATATTGGCTACTTTTACCTGGGGCAGAAACAGTATGATAAAGCACGGGTGTATGTACAGCTCATGGGCTCAATAGCAGCATTAGATAATTACAAAAACGCCGAATTTTTGCGCTTTAAAATAGACTCGGCTACCGGCAAATATCAATCAGCTTTAAATCATTATGGCAATTACCAGCGTGCAAAGGATTCGCTGTTTAGCGAATCAAAAAGTAAACAGATTGAAGAATTACAGATCAAATATGAAACCGGCCAAAAGGAAAAAGCAATTGCGTTGCTAAAAAAAGATAGGCAACTACAGTTTGACAGGGTAAAGCAGGCCAATAATATGGTGAATTTAACTTTTGTGGGCATAGTATTGCTTTTGGCCGTTTTGGCCCTTTTATACAAAAGCAGGCTCAGCAATCAAAAACGATCAGAAGAGATAGCACAGAAAAATGCTTCACTAAACCAGTTGCTTTCCGAAAAAGACGGCTTACTGGAAGAAAAGGAATGGTTGATGAAGGAGATTCATCACCGGGTAAAAAATAACCTGCAGATAGTAATGGGGCTGCTGCAACGTCAATCAGCATTTGTTAATAACAAGGAGGCCTTAATGGCCATTCGTAACAGCGAACACAGGATGCACTCTATCGCCCTTATTCATCAAAAACTTTATCAATCAGATAACCTTACATTGGTAAATATGGGTGAGTACATAGGCGAAATGATAGGCTATTTGCGCGAAAGCTTCGACTTAGGCACAGGAATTCAATTCGAAAAGGAAATTGAAGATATAGAATTGGAAATAAATGTAGCCGTACCACTGGGCTTAATACTTAATGAAGCGATAACCAATGCCATTAAATACGCGTTTCCACCCAGTCAAAACGGCATCATCCGGATAGCGCTTAAACAAACTGCCGATAATTGTTATATACTCCGGGTGTCAGATAACGGGCACGGCCTCCCCGCCGGGTTCGACGTAAAGAAAATGAATTCGATGGGTTACAACCTGATGAAGGGCTTGAGCAAACAGGTGGGCGGTAAGTTTGAACTACAAACAGGTACAGGGGTTACCGTCACAATTAATTTTTGTCCCGACCAGCATATCCGATCGGTTTGACAACGACATGTCGTTGTCAAACAACTAAATGTCGTTGTTGCTGCGGATGCAATAGTGCCCGGGGTGGTTTACTAACCCCAGTGCGCAATTAATTTTATACTTTATTTGATTGATTGGGCAGGCTGCTTAAGTCTATGCATACTTTAGATGCCCCTTTACTTTGCTCAAGGGGGAAAAAGGATTAAAAATTGTTTATGTTACAGAACGGGTATTTATATCTTTATACCCAAACGGACTTATCATCCGCGCTATAGCAACAACTACCGGTTTCATATCACAGCATGAATAAAAGAATACTTATTGTTGAGGACGAATTTATTATTGCCGATGTACTCAGCAACATCCTTATAACGGCCGGTTATGCGGTTTGCGGCATTGCCGATAGTGCAGCCGAAGCGCTGGAAATGATTAACGGACATCACCCCGAATTTGTGCTCCTGGATATTTATCTAAAGGGAAAACAAACGGGGATAGACCTTGCACATCACCTCGCCGAAAAGAATATCCCTTTTATCTACATTTCTGCCAATTCAAACCAAAAGGTATTAGAGGCTGCTAAAGTAACTAACCCCTATGGCTTCGTGATAAAACCCTTTCGGGAAAAGGATGTATTGATAGCTTTGGATATTGCTGTTTACCGTCATGAAAATCAGTTGGAGGACGGTTTACGGCAAAACGCCGTACTGCAAAAAAAGGCCGCGGAGATTTTGGCCTCAACAGTAAGCTGGGAGCATAAGGTGTTGCAAATGGGTAAAACGCTACAGCCATATATCCCGTTTGAATTTTTATCTGTTGGGATGAAGCAGGATGCAGAGGATAACTTTTATGAAATAGGCTTTTCAAGAATCGGGTTTGATGAATATCAACTGATAGGCTGCCCTGAGCTGATGGTGATTACGAACCGTAAACTACATGAATTAGCCAGGCTAAAAGCCAATGATACCGTTGACCAGATGGCTACATGGTATGATGAAAATGAGTTGAACGCGCTGCTGGGTAAGCCATCCTTAAAAAAATTATTTGCCGATACCTATAGCCTGCGGTCGCACTTGTCATTACCTGTTACTTTGGCCGATGGAAAAATATGCTGCTTTAATTTTTACAGCCGCCGGCCCGACGCTTACCAGGCCGACCATTTAGCGCACTGCAACCGCTTGCTGCACTTGCTAACCAGCTTTATGGAAAAAATGCTACGCGCCGCAAATAGCCCGCTGGCCCATAGTTTACCAAACTACACGGTGAAGCAATCGTTTACCGATATTGGTGAGCCTAATCCGTTTAAGGGAATTATCGGCAATAGTCATTTATTGTTAACCGTTTTTGATCATGTGGTGCAGGTTTCCCGCTCCGATTCTTCCGTACTTATCTTGGGGGAAAGTGGTACCGGAAAGGAAAAGATAGCCGAGCGTATCCATTCGCTATCATTACGTAAAGACAAGCCCTTTGTACGCATTAATTGCGCGGCATTGCCAATTTCGCTCATCGACTCGGAACTTTTTGGTCATGAGAAAGGCGCTTTTACAGGGGCGTATGAAAGAAAAATTGGCAGGTTTGAACAAGCCCACACCGGTACCATCTTTTTAGATGAGATAGGCGAGCTTCCCATCGAGTCGCAATCGAAGCTATTGCGCGTGCTGCAGGAGCGGGAAATAGAGCGGATAGGAGGGCGGGTAACCATCAAAACAGACGTACGTATTATTGCGGCAACTAACCGCAACCTGGATAAGGAGGTTGCCGAGGGCCGTTTCCGGCTCGATCTGTTTTACCGCATCAACGTATTCCCGATAGTGATGCCGCCCCTCAGAGAACGTAAGGAGGATATTGCCGATCTTGCCAACCACTTTTTAAATATTTACGCCCGCAAAACAGGTAAAATAGTCAGAGGCATCTCTCCGCAGGTACTGGAGAACATGAAGCATTACCATTGGCCCGGCAACATCCGCGAGTTGGAGAACCTGGTAGAGCGTAACGTATTGCTCACCCGCGATGACATGATCAGCAATATGGCGTTGCCCACCCAATTGGAGCAACCGCTGGCAGCCCCACTTCCCGAAACCATCGTGACTACCATGAGCGAGGGCGAGCGTGCCCATATTTTGGCCGCACTTAAAAAGTGCAATGGCAAAATATGGGGCGAAGGCGGTGCCGCCAGCCTGTTAAATATTCCGCCCACTACGCTCAACTCCAAAATGAAAAAGCTGGGTATCCGTAAGGATTTTGGTGCTTAGGCGCCCAATGCAATATTTTTCCCAAACATTTTATTTGCGGCCAGCCATACCAGCATTAATGCGGCAGGCAACAATACCGCAATTAAACCAAAATGTTTAGCCATCAACGCGCCGGCCAGGCATCCCAGCAAAAAGCCGGTTATTAACGTGGCTTGTTTTTTAAAACTTATCCACGTAGCGGCATCTGCCGGGCTGGTAAAATATTTAATAAAGTCGAGCGAAGCCTGGGTTACATTGCCCGTCATAACTGTAGTTAAGCCGTAAGTGGCTTTGTTGTACAGTTTGCCAAAGGTATTCTGGAATGCCATGGCCACCACAATAATAAGGGCTATCAGCTGCGCCTGCCAGCCGGTTTCCTGCCCACCTGTAAGTCCTATCGCAAGCAGGCCGCTCACAAATAATAAAATACCTTCCATAATTAACAGCAAGTACATGTTTGCCCACCGTTTTGCCAGCCAGCCGCCCAGCATAACCGCCAATACAAATACCGGGAAGGTAAGCAGTTTTTGCCAGCCATACGCATTAGCGTGTTTGATAATGTCATAAGCAAAAACTATAAAATTGCCGGTAACATGTGCCGAAAACAATTCGCCCGCGGCAACAAAAGTAAGCGTATCGCAAAAGCCGGCTATAAAGCACAGCAGCAGGGTGGTATTTCTTATTAGCTTTTCGGTGTCCATAGAAATTAAATGCCTTTTGTTTAAAATTTTAAGGTAACAGTGCTGCCAAACATCAGGATATTTTTGCCCGGTCCGGCTTGCTTTAAGTAATCGCCGGCGCTAAACCAGGTAACTTCTTCCCTAAAGTAAAGGTATTTATTGGGTGTATAGGCAAGTTCGGTGCCCAATTGGTGGCCTATTTGTTTGGATGTACCTGCTTTGCCCGAATAAATGAGCTTGCCGTTTACAGCATACAAACCATCGTTGCGGTTCAATCGCCAAAACATATCGTAATCTTCGGATAGGGTTAGCTTTTTGGTAAGCGCAAGGGAAATGTAAGGGTGAGCGTCCAGCAAGTTATATGGCCCTATCAGGGCGGCTAATCCAAAATAAGCACCTTTGGGAAACAAAGGGTTAAATGTATTCAGCCTGCCATCGCCGTAGTTTTTATCGCCGCTAATGGCTTCGGCTTTTAAGCCTATTTGCGGCTCAAACTTTACCTTGTTAAAGGTATATGATATGTTAGATGATAATGTCCAGGCGTAAATGTCGCTGCCGGCAAATTTGCCAAACTGGTAAAGCCCCTCCATATCATATTGCCAGGTGGGGGTGTTCGCCCATATCCGGGCGCCCACAGAATGCCTGCTTTCGCGGCCTTTACCATCATCAAATACCGCTGTTTTTTTAAGTATGCCAAAATAATAAAGGTCAAAGTTTTGGATTACAGGTACTTTGGTAATGGCCGCATAGGTTCCCCAAAACCGCGTGTTGCTGTTAAAGGCATCGTCAAAAATATCTGGCCGTGCCTGTACATAATTCGAATAAAAAACGTCAAGCTTCAGGTTTTTACTGCCATACATCAGCTTTGCCGCATCAAAAGCCTGCCTGTTGTTAGGCGCTTCGCGCACGGCAACCAAACGTTGCGAGCCGTAGGATAATTCCTGCCTGCCCAACCTTAATGTAAGGCTTTGGCCGCCTTTTAAGATGTTGGCATAATCAACAAAAGCCTGGTGCAGGTCAAGCAGGTTTTGATCAACCGGCGATGGTGTTTCCACTTCGCCATTGGCCATGCTGCTTTGCAATTGCACAAATGCCCTAAAGTGCTTGCCTGCATGAAAATCAACGTGCCCAAGGTAACGGGTAAGGATAAAACCATTGTTGTCAGCAGGTGCTTCGCCCCAGTTCTGGTTTTTAAAACGGAAATACTGGTAACGCACCTCGCCGCCAAAACTAAAATAAGTGGCTTTATCTTTAGTTACGGGGTTAAACTTAAGTTGATGGTACCAATTGCCGGATGTATCTTTTGCCAACGGGGTATAATTTTCATCGTACCTAAGCGATTTAAACGGGGCCTCCTGCGCCAAACATGCGCAGGAGGTAAACAAGACAAGTAGGGTAGCAAGCTTCTTCATAGGTGTGGTATTGTAGGGCGTGTTAAATATTTTAACAAATACTAATCAATAGCAATGCCTTTGGTGTAACTATTTGATTATCATTAATTTGATATTTGAATTGCCTTATGCGCTTAGCTGTATTTCGAAAATTGGTCGGCCATTTTACGATATAACGTTGTTATCATGTTAAAAAGAGAAAGGCTCACCGACGACAGAAATCGAAGTTTTTATGCCTTGATACTATCAACTTGTTATGGCGTGTAAGAAGCCTAATCACCAAATGTCGTTGCCGCTCAATAAATTTGCGAAATAGCGTTAGTTATTAATAGTTTTATGTTTTTAAGTAGCTTGTTATCAAGTATTTAATCAATTGGAACGAAGTTTGAAAACGGGGTAGAGTCATTTATATATCATTACCTTAAAACCAACCTCGTTATGAAACAACAGCCCCTAAAGAAACTAAACCGAACCCTCACCAAATGGGTTATCAGTCTTCACCAAAAAGGTTATACCGATGATTTCCTGGCCGTCAATAAAGAAAAGATCCAGTGCATCCAAAACGGCGAAAGTTTTGCAGTACAGGACTTAAGAATAAGCCTGATCGATTGCGGTTACGATTTGCTTACGCGCACCTATCAATACATCCATACCATTGATACCCAAGTAGGTTGCCGGGGACTGCTTATCACCAACGGCATATTACCGCTAACCTGTAAAAGCATAAATTAAACACGATGAAAAACAATCCATCATTTAAAAAACAAGAGTCGGCAGTGTTACGGTGCCACCTGGAGGCATGTTTGGTGGGCATATTTACAGGGGAAATAATAAACGAATACCTGGTGGCATATAGCATCCGGTCAGATTTTTCGTTGTTATCCGTTAATGTTAACCAAGCAACAAACTTGCCGCAAATTAAGCTGGCTTATGCCATTTGGCTGGGCATGCAGGCTACAGACAGGCATGCTGTGTTGGCTAAATTCCAATGCCTGTACGCGACATTACCGGCCGGCGCTGCCGGCGGCCAAACGTTAACGTTCTGCACTGTTTTTATACATGAATTGGCGGGCATCCTGGCCAAAGCCATGCAATGGCCCGATTAAAGGTCGGATACATGTTTGCGGGTGATACCTAAACGCTTCATTTTTGAATTGAGTGTGGTTGATGGCACATCAAGCAATTCAGCAGCGCCACCTGGCCCCGAGATGCGACCATGGCATTTTTTGAGTACCGATAAAATATAGTCCCGTTCATTATCATCGATTGATTTTACCCTGGCTGGTTCGGCAACATTTTCGGTAACGCCAACTTTGTTTGCAATGGAAATTCGTTCAATCACCATGCCGCGGTTAAGCAATACGCTTCGCTCTATCAGGTGCTCCAGTTCGCGCACGTTGCCAGGCCAATGGTAGGCAGCAAGATCATTCAATGCCTGGGCTGATAACGACATCCCCGGTTTACCGGCACGCTCGCCATATTTTTTTACAAAAAAGGCGGCCAGTTCGGGCAGGTCTTCCTTCCGCTCGCGCAGTGATGGTAAAAGAATTGGGAAGATGTTCAGCCTGTAGTACAGGTCTAACCTAAACTTTCCTGCGGCAACTTCTTTTTCCAGGTTGCAGTTGGTGGCGGCAATAACCCTTACATCAACCTTTAAAGTTTCGCGGCCACCCAGGCGCTCAACTTCCTTTTCCTGCAAAACCCTCAATAGTTTCGATTGAGATTCAAGAGGCAATTCGCCAATCTCGTCCAGGAAAATGGTGCCTCCGTTTGCCTGTTCAAATTTGCCTATCCTTCTATCGGTGGCACCTGTAAACGCGCCTTTTTCGTGTCCGAATAATTCCGATTCGATGAGGTGGGTGGGCAACGCCGCGCAATTAACCACCACCATCGGCTTGTTTTTACGGGCCGACAAACCATGAATAGATTTGGCAAAACGCTCCTTACCCGTACCACTTTCGCCTAATATTAGCACCGATGTTTCCATCGGTGCTACCAGGGTTAGGTGGTCTAAAGCGGTAAGCAACAAATGGCTGCTGCCAATAATACCATCAAAACCCGGCTTTTCGGACTGCTTTGATTGTTTGCCCGGTAAGCTAACAGGCTGTTCTTTCGCTATTGCTGCAGATGGCGACGCGGTATTTAAAATGCCCTCAATGGCAAGTGCCAGAACTTTTTGAAGCCTTTTAGTTAAAGCCAGGTGCCGACTATGGTAAGCATCGGCTTTATGGCTGTAAAAGGAAATAGTATACCCGGTATGCCCGGCCACAGGGATAAATACGGATAAGTTGGCGGTCATTTTAAAGGCGCGTGCGGCCATGTTCTTTTCAGTGTTTTGACGGCAGATAGCTATAAAATCGGCCTCGTTATAAATGGCCGATTGATAGTCGTCTGCAGTTGGCTCCTGCATACGTAACAGTTCCTGTTTTTTTAGGCCAGTCATGGTAAGCAGCTCATCAAAGCCTATAACCTGGTATTCGTTGAAGCCAAGGCGCAAAAAAGCGCGCCCGTTGTAAGGCAGGCTATCCAGGTTTTTGAGGCCTATGGCCAGGTAATCAAAGGGGATATGCGGCTGCAACTGTTTAGCTATTTTAAAAAGCTTTTGGTCCCAGGCTAAGGTATCGCCAATAATATCCATCAATGTTCCCTGTAGCAGCATCTCGTTATTTTTACGTGCCGCCATATTTTGCTCATGCAGGTATTGGGCTATTTCCAGGCTCACCAGTACATCCTTTTCCCTAAAGGGCTTCACCATAAAGCCGTAAGGGTTGGTGGCTTTGGCCTCTTCCAATATTTTCTGGTTGGAGTTTGCCGATAGGTAAACAAAGGCAATGTTTTCTTCGCTTAATTCAAGGGCAAGGTCTATCCCGGTTAGCCGCCCTTTTAAATGAATATCAAGTAAAACCAGCTGTGGCTGATATTTGGCCACCATCGCTCTTGCTTCTTCTACAGAATCGGCAATACCGCAAACATCGTAACCGGCGTTTTCCAGTATAATGGAAAGGTCATTGGCTACAATAAACTCGTCTTCTACAATCAGTATTTTTTTACTCATAACAAATTGGTTAAACCACTTTTAAAAGTGTTTCGTTAACAAAATCAACTTCAATAGTTATTCCCTGCCCGTTCTCAACCTTAAGGCTGCCACCTAATTGTTTGCTAAGCCCCCGCATTAAGCTCATGCCCAATGATTTACTTTTGGATATGTCTACGGTAACCGGGAAGCCCACACCGTCATCGTGGATTTTAAGCGCAAAGCAATTTTGGTTCTCCACAGCTAAACTGATGGTGATTTTACCGCTACGGTTATTAGGAAAGGCGTATTTAATGGCATTGGTAATGGCCTCGTTCAGTATCAGCCCAAGGGGTACCGCACGGGTTACATCCAATTCGGCCGATGCAATATCCATTTCAAATTCAATGCGTGTACCGGTATCAAAGCTGTCGCGCAGGTAGTCAACCAAATCGCTGATGTAGGCATGTACATCTACCAGCGCCAGGTTATCTGATTGGTAAAGTTTCTGGTGTATCAATGAGATGGATTGCATCCGGTGCTGGCTTTCGCGGATAGCATTATAGGCGATATCGTTTTGCAGGTAGCTGGATTGGGTGCTTAACAGGCTGATTACTATCTGCAGGTTGTTCTTCACCCGGTGATGGATCTCTTTCATCAGCCACTCCTTTTCCTGCAACAGGTTATCTTTTTCGCTGATCAGAAGCTGCAATGAAGCGTTCTTTTGTTCTATCTCCAGCCGCTGTGTTTGTAACTGCTGGTTCACCCGTTGTTTTGAGCGATACCCCGAGTAACTTATCGCCAATAATATTGCTAATAACACGGCCCCGCCAATGATGAGTTTTTGCGTGGTTTTTTCCTGGTCAAGATTTATTTTTTGCAGCCTGGCCTGGTTATTCAACAGCCTGATGCGTGCCTCCCTGGCTGTTAGTTCCTGGTCTTTTTTTTCGGTTTCAAACTGGATTTGGAGCTGGGCTGTTTGCCGGCTTTGATTTTCGTTCCACACCGAATCCTTTATTTTGCCGGCTATCCTATAGTTTTTATATGCGGCGGCAAAATTATTTTCGACCGAATCGAGCCGGGCCTCATGATCGTAAGCCACAGACATCGCTATAGGATTGTGCTGTTTGGTTGCTGATTTTTTAAAAATGTTTAAATGTTTACGTGCCGGTACTATTTGCATAGTTGTTGTGTAATAAGCGGTTAAAACAATTTGAACCGTGAGCTGATAGCCGTCATATTGACCCATATTTTTGCTGGCCGCCTCCACCCGCAGGCTATAYGCCAAAGCTTCTTTAAACATTTTCAGTTTTGTAAAGCACCTTAACAGGATAAGATCTATACCAATATGACGGGATATCTCATCGGCGGGATATTTGCTGATTACTTTTTGCAACAGTGTTATGCAATCGTTGAATCGGTATTGCGAAGTGAGCACCTGGGCAATGTTCACATATTGGTTTAGCTGGGTTGATACATCGCGGTTTTTTACAGCAATTGCGAGCGATTGTTCAAAATATAGTTTAGCACGTTCAAATTGTAACATATGGTAATAGGTGATCCCTACCCGGTTATACACCGCGCAAGCCTGCATAGTGGTGTCCTTGCCTTGCTCTGTCATTTTAATCGCTAATAAGCCATAGGTCAGGGCATTATTTAGGTTTCCGGTCATGGAGTAAACACTGCCCAGTAAATCATATAAACTTTCTTTGTCTATGGTATTTGTATACCGGATAAGCTTAAGCGCCTGTAGCAAATACTGTAGTGCTTTTGAAAAATTCCCTTGTACCTGGTAAAAATCGCCCAAAACCTTTAGTGTAGCTTCCTGCCTGTCCTTTGCAGGCGATTGTTGGAAAAAGGGTAGTGCCTGTTCATAATAAGCTATACGTACATTTAAATCTGTACCGCCAAAGGCCTGGTAATATTCCTCCATTTTTAAGTATGCTTCGGCCGCTTCACGATACAGGTTGTTTTTTAAAAATATCGCGATAGCTTTACGAACATAGCCGTTGCATGCCGCGCTATCTTTTTTTAACTGGTAGGTTTTAGCAAAAGCCATATAGGTATTCCCAAGGCCTTTGGGGTAATTAAGAGAGGTGCTTAACTTTTCGGCAGCGCCGCCATGAGCAAGGGCGCTATTAAGGTCTGCCGGCAGGGGCTTGGCTATACCATTATAGTAAGCACAAATTTGCAGCAAAACGGTTACCCTGCCGGTATCTGCCTTGCTTTTTTGCAGGCTGCTTTTTAACGATGTTAAGTTTTGCGGTTGTGCGATAACACCAAAACCGCAGGTCATAAAAAAAAAGGCTAATGCTAAAACCCTAACATACACATACATTCTTCTGCAACAAATCATATTCTTTTCTTACGCGGGTTTTAAACTGCAATTGACGTACCTGTATTTTATAATACTGATTATTAGTTATTTGTGTTGATTTGATCGCGATTTGTGATTTGTGTTGACGTGTCAAATGGCGATATTTCGTCATTTGGCGCACCGGCACTGAAAACAGGTTCCATCGGGAATCCGATAGCTATCATGAGTCCTTTTTTGCCCTGGATGGCCAGTTGCCCGCTTATTTGCTTACACATACCCTTTATTAAATTAATGCCTAATGATTTGCACAGGTCGATGTCAAATTCGGGCGGCAGGCCTATTCCATCGTCCGTTACTGTAAGTTTTAGGTCGCCGTTATCATCGCCACTCAATTCAATGGTTATACAGCCATGCTTATCGGCAGGGAAGGCGTATTTTATAGCGTTGGTTATCGCCTCGTTCAATATCAGTCCAACAGGTACGGCCCGCAGCACATCCAGTTCAATATCGGCTATATGTTGTTTAAAAATGATGCGGCTACCGGTCTCGAAATTTTGTTGTAGATATTGCACCAGTTCGCGGGTGTAATCCTGTATGTTGATGAGTGCGCGGCTTTCAGATTGATACAGTTTTTGATGGATGAGTGATATGGATTGCATGCGGTGCTGGCTTTGGCGGATGGCGGCCGACGCCTGTGGATCATTCAAATAAGCAGATTGGGTGTTTAGCAGGCTGATCACCACCTGCAGGTTGTTTTTCACCCGGTGATGAATTTCTTTTATCAGTAGTTCCTTTTCATCAAGCAAAGTATCTTTTTGCCCCGCGGTTTGTTGCAGCAGTTCATTTTTTTGGCTAATGGCTTTTTGCTGAAGTTGCAGCCGCAGGTTTGTCCGCATTTTTACCCGGTATTGAAAATAGGTGAGCGTGAGTAACAGCGCCGCTACCATAGCTACTGCGATGATAATATTACGGATAGATTTAGCCTGCCGCAGGTTGTTGGTCATCAACCGGTTTTGGCTGGTGAGCAGGCTGATGTTGTTTTCCTTCAGCTTTATCTCGTGGTCTTTTTTTTTCGTTTGATATTGTTGCTGAAGCTGGGCTACCTGGCGCTGTTTGGTAACTTCAAGCACCGAATCTTTGAGGCTTAGATATTGGTTTAAATGCTTTAACGCAGAAAGATAATCCTTACGAATGGAATCGGCACGACTGGTTTTTAGTAATATATCCAGGCGGATAGAATCGGCTGCCGTGTTACTGGTTTGCCCGTAAGTTGCTGTGTGCAAAATAAAGAATAGGAGTGTAGCTAAAGTTGTCCTCATGCAGGGAACGCCATTACATAAAGCACGCCAAGGCATGTTATGGGGCGGGTTTTAATGATAATAGGCCGTTTTACGTTCATTTAGCTATAAAAACAACCTCTTGTAGCGATGCAGAGCCTTTACATATCGTTGCCCAATATGGTGGCAACGACATATCGTTGTGCTAAAAAATACCGTCCGGCTTACCTTATGTCGTTGCTAAACGTCACCGGATTACGATATAAAGCAATTATTTATTTTGATAAAATTTTAACTAACTGATTTTTAGGTGTTTGTATTGATGGCGTGCCAGTTGTCAATTGTGGTTCATATCGACATAAAAGAATATGAACACTACACAATATGAAAACGACAAATCCTAAAACCATTGTTTTTATTACCGGCGCGTTTGTAAGCAGCGATTGCTGGAACGAGTGGAAAACCTATTTTGAGCAACAGGGATACAATACCTTAGCACCGGCCTGGCCACATAAGGATGCACCTGCCTGTACCTTGCGTCAAAGGCATCCGGATGCCGAAGTAGCTGGTCTGCGTTTGGCCGGGTTAACCGATTACTACGCAGGCATCGTTCAATCCCTTCCAGAAAAACCGATACTGATAGGCCACTCTATGGGCGGCCTGATAACCCAGTTATTGTTGCAAAAAGACCTGGCTGTGGCGGGCATTGCCATCCATTCATTACAGCCGCAGGGCGTCTTTACCTTTAAGCTTTCCTTTTACAAAGCGGGCTGGGGGGCATTGGGTTTCTTTACCGATGCCGCTAAAACCTACCTCATGTCGTTTCCGGAATGGCAGTATGCTTTTACTAACGGCATGCCCTACGAAGAGCAAAAAGAAGCTTACTACAAACTACTGGTGCCAGAATCGAAACTGGTGGTGCGTGATGCTACCACAAGCGCAGCTAAGGTTGATTTTGCCCGTCCGCATGCCCCTTTGTTATTTCTATCCGGTAGTTCGGACCACTTTATCCCTGCATCGCTTAACTACAGCAATTACAAAAAATACAGTGATAGCGCATCGGTTACGGCTTACAAAGAATTTCCTGGCCGTAATCACTTTGTACTTGGCCAACCGGGCTGGCAGCAGCATGCCGATTTTATTTTAAAATGGCTACAAAACATCTAACCCTACATACCTATGAAAAATTTAAATTCAATTTTAACAAGGCTGTTTCCGCTGCTGCTGATAGTAACCGTTAGCGCGGCATCAGCTCAACAGCAAAAAGCCGATCTGATCATCTACAACGGCAAGGTTGCCACCATGGCCGCCCCCGGCGAATTTAAGCAGGCTATTGCCATGCAAAACGGCCTTATTATGGCCACAGGGAGCACGCAAGCCATTTTTAAATCCTACAAAGGTGCCAACACCCAATTGGTTAATGCGGGCGGCAAAACGGTTATTCCCGGCTTAAACGATAGCCATATGCATGCCATTAGGGAAGGACTTAACTTTAACATGGAATTACGCTGGGATGGTGTAAAAACCCTGAAACGGGCCATGGAAATGTTAAAAGAACAAGCCGCCAGGACCCCGCCGGGAGCATGGGTAAAAGTAGTAGGTGGCTGGAATGAATTTCAGTTCGCCGAAAAACGACAACCTACTATTGATGAGATTAACGCCGCCGTGCCCGATAAGCCCGTATTTATAACCTACCTGTACGGTAAGGCTTTCCTGAATAAAAAAGGTATAGAGGTGCTTGGTTATGATAAAAATACCAGCTACCCCGGTAGCGTGGTAGAGTTGGACAAAGATGGTAAACCTACCGGCCTTTTGTATGCCAAAGAAACGCCTATGGCCATATACCGCACGCTTGCCCTAACAGGTACTTTAACACCTGAAGAAAGGATCAATAGTTCGGAACACTTTTATCGCGAGATAAACAGTTTTGGTATCACCAGCGTGGTTGACGCTGCAGGCGGCTCCCAAAATTATGATGCCGACTACCAGGCTTCGCTCGCGCTGGCCAAAGCCGGGAAGTTAACGGTACGTACCTCGTATTACTTATTTGCCCAGCAAAAGGGAAAAGAGTTTGCCGATTATGAAAAATGGATAGCCCAGACTCACCCTAATAAAAATGACCATATCCTGATGGCAAATGGTTACGCAATGGAAGGCGCCGGCGAAAACCTGATAGCTACGGGAGCCGATTTTGAGAATTTCCTGGAGCCGCGTATTGTACTATCGCCGGATATGGAAACCGACCTGGAGCCTGTTATACGCCTGCTGGTTAAAAATCGCTGGCCCTTCCGTCTGCATGCTACTTATGGCGAATCGATAGACCGGATGCTTAACGTGTTTGAAAAGGTAAATAAAGATACCCCTTTTAACGGCCTCCGCTGGTTTTTTGACCATGCCGAAACTATTACCGACCCTGAATTGGCCCGTGTAAAAGCCCTTGGTGGCGGGGTGGCAGTTCAATTCCGGATGTATTTCCAGGGCGAACTTTATACCAAAATGTACGGGCAGCCCAAAACACAATTGCCTCCCATAAAAAAGATGTTGGCAATGGGCATCCCGGTAGGTATGGGCACCGATGCGCCGCGGATATCTACCTATAACCCCTGGATGGCCCTACATTGGCTGCTAACCGGTAAAACCATCGGCGGTATGCAGTTTTGGCCACAAGACCAGGTGCTGGATAAATTCACCGCGCTACAATTATATACATCGGGCAGCGCCTGGTGCTCGGGCGAGCAAAATGTGAAGGGCAAACTGGTTAAAGGCATGTATGCTGATATGGTTATCCTATCCGACGATTATTTTGCTGCATCCGCAGAAAAAGTTAAAAACATCACCGCCTTAATGACCGTGGTGAACGGAAAAGTTGTTTATGCAGCCGGTAAATACGCGGCTCAAAACCCAGCCATTCCAGAAGTAATCCCCGCCTGGTCGCCGGTAAAATACTTTGGCGGTTATCAAAAATAAAACATCAATAATCCTGCATACATCCTTAAAAAAAACAATAAAATGAAAACACTTATCTTAAAATTATTGGCCATTTGCCTAACGCTAACCTGCCTGCATGGTGGTGCATTCGCTCAAATGCCGCCAACAATACCTATTTGGGATGCCAATAAAGTAACCCTTGGGCTGCATAAAATTAACGACGACATCTATGCCATTATCCCAACCACAGCCGAAACAGAAACCACAAAAGGCATACCCCAAGCCACTACGGGCGGTTTTATTGTGGGCGAAAAAGGAGTATTGCTGATAGAAGTAATGCTTACCAAACGTTTGTATGACCAGGAAATGAAGCTGATCCGGTCTGTAACCGATAAGCCTGTTATTTTAGCGGTTAATACCAGCGATCATGGCGATCATTGTTTTGGCAACTACCTGCTGCCGGCATCAACTCTTATCATCCAAAACGAATATGCGAAAGAAAACCTGGCAAAAAACTACAATGGCATAAAGCAATTTATGGTGACCTTATTTGGTGCAGATAGGGGTATTGAAAACACCGTGTTTCGCCCGGCTGATATTGTGATACCTAAAAACAGCAACCTTAAGGTGGATATGGGCAAGGGTAAAATAGTCGAACTGCTAAATGTAGGCACCGCCCAATCGCCCGCCGATTTGTTTGTGTGGATGCCTAATCAGAAGGTATTTTGGGCGGGTAACCCATTCATTGCCGAAAGCCCCGCAATTCCCTGGCTGTTTGACGGCTTCTTTTTAGAGCCTGCAGCCAACCTGAAAAAGGTGTATGATTTTTTACCCGACGATGCCATTGTAATACCGGGGCATGGCCGCATTACCAATAAAGCCGGCGTCAAATACACTATTGATTATGTGGAAGAATTGAAGAAAGAGGTAGAAGCCGCTGTTGATAAAGGCCTTACCCTTGAACAAACCAAAGATGCTGTAAAAATGGAGGAATACGATAAAGGCTACGTGCTGTTTAATTGGCTCCACTACAATTTTAACCTGCCCAATGCTTATAAAGACATCCGCGATAACAAAAAAAAATAAATATACATAACAACTAAAAACGATAGAAATCATGAAAGCAATAACAACAATTAAGCACTTGGTGCTGGTTCTGGTATTTACAGCGGTAGCCTGCAGCGTATCAGCGGCCATTACACCGGCCAACCCGCCGTCTAATTTTAAACACCAGTATGCTACGGTTAACGGCGTTAAAATACACTATGTAATAGGCGGCAAGGGTGAACCTTTATTATTGGTGCACGGCTTTGGTCAAAACTGGTACATGTGGAACAGGTTACTGCCCGAGCTATCCAAACACTTCACCGTTATAGCACCAGATATGCGCGGCGTTGGCGAATCAGGCAAAACAGCCGGCGGGTACGACAAAAAGAACATGGCAGTTGATATGCACGAACTGATGAAAAAATTAGGTTACCAACATATCAACCTGGCCGGGCATGATATAGGTTTGATGGTAGCTTATGCTTATGCAGCGCAATTTCCTGCCGATGTTAAAAAGCTGGCCTTAATGGATGCTTTATTGCCAGGCATTGAACCGGTATGGAGCCAGGTAAAAGCGCAGGCCTGGTGGTTTGGCTTTTTTGCACAGCCACACGCCGGCGAATTGGTTTCGGGCAAAGTTGGTTTATTCTTTACAGATTTTTGGCCGGTTGTGGGTTTTCAAAAGGATGCCTTTACAAAAGCCGAGAAAGCAGAGTTTATCAGGGCTTATTCGGTTCCCGGAGCAACTACAGGTGCTTTCCACTGGTTTGGCTATTTTAACCAGGATGCTAAGGATAACATTGAGTTTGCTAAAACAAAGCTGACTATGCCGGTGCTGGCCATGGGCTCTGACCATTTCGCGGCGCCCTTCCTGGCAACGCATACCAAATTGGTAGCTGAAAATGTACACGAGTCGGTAATTAAAGATTCAGGCCATTGGGTAGTGCAGGAAAATACCCCGCAGGTTCAAAAAGATTTATTGGATTTCTTTTTAAAGTAATTACCATTATAAACAGTAAAAGCATCTTTCTATGTGGAAGGATGCTTTTACTGTTTTATACGAATACGATTTGTTATAATAAACGCAACATGCATTTACTGAAGGCATTTTGTCATTCACTTACAAAGCGCTTGTCCACTTTATTATCAGAAGGTATATAGAATATACTTTGAATCAATCGATGTTATCAGGCATAGGCGGCTGTGGATATTCGTCTTGAAGAAAAAGATATAAGCTCCATCAGCCTACGGGTTTAGGATTTGGTGCATTATCAAAAAAAATTGCTCAGTTTCTAAGCCAAGCTCGTTTCTTCTCCCCCTTATTTGATCTATTCCCCTCCCTTGCGAATCTTTCCTTTGCCCTACTTTTGAACTATATTTGGCTAATTTGTTATAAAGCTATGAACAATAAGATAGTGGTTTTTTTTGTTGCCCTATTGAGCGTTATATCGGTTACCCATAATGCGATAGCACAAATAGATCCCTTTTCAAAAACATGGGTATCAGATCAGGGAAACGGTACGTATAAGAACCCCGTTCTTTATGCAGATTATTCAGATCCCGATGTAATACGTGTTAGGAACGATTATTACCTGGTAGCATCCAGTTTTAATTGTATGCCCGGTTTGCCCATTTTGCGTTCCAAAGACATGGTTAACTGGAGGCTGATCAATTACGCACTAAAAAAACAAATCCCTGAAATTGTTTATGATAAACCCCAGCATGGCAAAGGCGTTTGGGCGCCCAGTATCCGTTTTCATAAGGGCGAGTTTTACATTTATTATCCCGACCCGGACTATGGTATTTATATGATTAAAGCCAAAAATCCGGCGGGCGCCTGGAGTAAACCTTTGTTGATTTTGCCGGGCAAGGGCGTTATTGACCCTTGTCCTTTTTGGGATGATGATGGCAAAGGCTATCTCGCAGTGGCCTGGGCGGGCAGCCGTGCAGGGGTTAATAGTTTGCTGACCGTTTTTCAGTTAAATGCGGCAGGGACGGGCGTTACCGATGACGGTAAGCATGTTTATGATGGCCACGGTGATAACCATACTATAGAGGGTCCTAAATTTTATAAGCGCAACGGGTATTATTACATAATGGCGCCGGCCGGCGGCGTAGCTACCGGCTGGCAGCTTGCCTTGCGATCGAAAAATATATATGGTCCCTATGAAGCTAAGGTAGTGATGAACCAGGGTGGAACCACGGTAAATGGCCCACACCAGGGTGCGCTGGTTGAGACACAAACCGGTGAGCCCTGGTTTATTCACTTTCAGGATAAAGGGCCTTATGGCAGAGTTTTGCATCTGGAGCCTGTTAAATGGGTAAACAACTGGCCAGTGATTGGAAAAGATGATGATGGTGATGGAAAAGGAGAACCGGTACCGGTATTCAAAAAGCCCGATGTGGGTAAACGTTATCCGATAGCAACACCTGCTGGAAATGACGAGTTTAACGCTGATAAGCCCGGTTTACAATGGCAATGGCATGCCAACCCAAAAATTCAATGGAGCGCACTGATTCCCGGCTCGGGTTATTTACGGTTGTTTGCTTATCCAACAGACCAGGACGCGGTTAACCTTTGGCCTGTTCCCAACCTGCTGCTACAAAAGTTCCCGGCTCCTGATTTTACTGCAACCACCAAAGTAGACTATAAAGTGGAATGGGGGATATGGCAAGGTAAGAAGGCAGGCTTGCTCATTATGGGAAATGACTATTCGTACCTGTCTGTCTCTAAAGATGAAAAAGGATTTAAAGTAAACCGGGTTATCTGTAGGGGAGCATTAAATGGCAATTTGGAGGAGGTTTTGGCTGAGGAAAGGATCAACCAATCTGCAGTTTACTTACGGGTGCATGTGAGTTCGCCCGATGCCCGGTGTAGTTTTAGTTATAGTGAGGATGGGATCAATTTTAAGGATATTGGACAGCCGTTTTATGCGCAACCCGATAAATGGATAGGAGCCAAGATGGGCTTATTCTGTATCAGCAAGCCTGATGTACGCATGGGAGGTTATGCCGATTTTGATTGGTTCAGGGTGACACCATAATACAATCAGTAATGAGTTTATAAATCAATATTTTAAAGTATTAAACTCTATGGCTCGTAAGATCATTGTTTTGTTGCTGACTGTTCTGGTTCTGGTTAGTAATTGTAAAGCTCAGGATAAACCCGAAGATCACGTATATCAGTATAGTGTAAAGGTTAGCACCTGGAAAGCTTATTTATGGATACCACCAAATTGTAAACATGTTAAAGGTGTAATTGTATCCCTGGCTAATTTGCTGGAACGTAACTGGCTGGAGGATCCGTTCGTCCGGCGCACGGCTGCTGAGATAGGTTTGGGTATCATTTGGATTGGGCCTGCACAAAGGGGAGATCAATCTTTAACTGCTGATATGAAACCCGGAATGGAAAAAGTATTTCAGCAAATGATGGGTGATCTGGCACTGGAATCGGGTTATCAGGAATTAAAAACGGCCCCGGTTATCCCCATGGGCCACTCGGCTAACGGGCATTTTGCCTGGACCTTTGCAAATGCCTTGCCCGAACGAACTATAGCATGCATCCCCGTAAAAACTATTCCATTACCTGATTCCCTGAATTTTAAAAACATTCCGCTTTGTTACATCGTGGGCGAAACTACCGAGTGGCCGCAATACCGTGTGCCCGACCCAGCCACCCAACCTGGTGACCGTGACTTTTACTGGCCGGTGGTAAAACAAACCGCATTAGCTTTGCGTGCCCGTGATGCCAGTAACCTGATTAGTGTAATTGTAGATCCCGGCGGAGGGCATTTCGATTGGTCAGCACACCTGGCAAGATTTATCGCATTGTATATCCGTAAAGCATGCCTGTACCGTTTGCCCGAACAAAGACAGTCGGCCTTAAAACCGATTGAAAGATCATCCGGATGGTTAACAGGTACAGGCGGGATGGAAAAGGATGAGTTTTTACCTGCCCCTTATAAATCATTTGAGGGTAATAGCGCTAATGTATATTGGTTTTTTGATCAGGAAACGGCGACAGCGGCCATGAGGTTTGAAGGCGACCGTGTAAGGCGCAAAAGGCAAATGCTTACTTTTATACAGGATGGTCAGTTATTGCCGGTTGCTAAATTGGGTTTTGCGGCCTTGAAGTTTGAACCAGAACAAGGCGGTGTTTCATTCCAGCTAAAAGGTGGTTTTTTATCAAAAATGCCCCCGGAGCTTATTGGTGGTGGCCAAAAATTGGGGCATGCGGCAGGCCCCATTAGCTTTAGGGTAATCACTGGTCCGGTAATACAAACAGGCCCCTCTTCATTCAGATTACAATTTGACCGGTCGGGTATGGGAGGTGATCTTTGGATACAGGAAGAAAATGCAGGCGATGACGAATATCGGCATGCGGTACAACCTGGCAAGATGACCATCCCCGCTAAATTAACAACTGGTAAACCCCAGAAAATAACATTTCAAAAAATACAAGATGTTAAATATGGTACCAAAGAACTTGCTTTACATGCCATGTCAGATTCGGTATTACCTGTGGATTATTATATTATTTCGGGACCGGCATATGTGGAAAATAGCGCCATTAAATTTACACCTATCCCTATTAAAAGTAAGTACCCCGTAAAGATTAAAGTAGTAGCTTATCAATGGGGGAGCGTAACAGAACCTTTGTATCAATCTGCGGAACCGGTTGAACAAACTTTTTATGTAACCAGGCGATGAACCTTATTGGTATATCGCGAAGCACAAGGCAAAAAGTTTTTAGCTATTACAGTCATGTAAAATGAACATCTTATAAATTACAATACCATAAATAAATCATGAATTATATAAAAGGAATATGTTTACTCCTGTGCTGCTTTTTATTATTGTGCCTGGCTAATTTTGCAAAAGCGCAGTCGTTTACACATCCCGGATTATTGCAGAACACGCAGGATATAGAGCGGATGAAAACAGCAATAAAAGAAAAGCAGGAACCGATATACAGCGGGTTCCTGGTTCTTCAGGCTTATCCGCAATCACAAAATACCTATCGTATGCAGGGGCCTATGGAAATGGTAGGCCGGAATCCGACTATTGGGCAGGGTGTTTATGATGCAGATGCTAATGCTGCTTATCAAAATGCATTGATGTGGGCGCTTACCGGTCAACAACCTTATGCCGATAAAGCTATAGCAATTGTTAATTCCTGGTCATCAACATTAAAATCAATTACCGGGCGCGATGCTGTATTAATGGCCGGGCTTGGCCCATTTAAAATGGTGAATGCTGCCGAGATACTCCGCTATACCCATTCGGGTTGGTCTGCAGCGGATATCGAAAAAACAGAGAATCATTTTCATGAAGTGATATACCCGGCTATCAAAGATTTTGCTCCGTTTGCCAACGGTAATTGGGATGCCGCAGCCATGAAAACAATGATGGCAATAGGTGTTTTTTGCAATGACCGCCCCATATTTGAACGGGTTTTACACTATTATATTGACGGCCCAGGCGATGGAAGCCTGGTTAATTATATTATTAACGACGCGGGTCAATGCCAGGAAAGCGGCCGGGATCAAAGTCATACACAACTGGGCATAGCCCATTTAGGCGATTGTGCGGAAATGGCGTGGCACCAGGGATTAAATTTATATGCTTATGCAGATAACCGTTTACTAAAGGGATTTGAATATACCGCCAGATATAACCTTGGGCAGGATGTGCCTTACGTACCCGCAATGGACAGAACAGGTAAATACTTGCATCAGCAGCTATCATCAGAAGGCAGGGGGAAGCTGCGGGCGGTGTACGAACAGATCTATAATCATTACGTAAACCGGATGGGTTTAGCAGCGCCCTATACCCGGCAGGCGGCCGAAAAGATGAGGCCGGAACAGCAGGGGCTACCAGGTGCCGACCATGTGGGTTTTGGAACGCTGCTTTATTCCAGAACGGCATCGGTAAACGGGAAATATGATGTCAATACCATTCCGGCAGCGCCGGCGGGTCTGTTAGCTAAAACCTCGTTAAACGGCAATACTGTAAGCTGGGTAGCTTCTGTAGGTGCGGATTATTATACTGTTAAAAGAGCAGGGAACAGAAATGGACCTTATTTTGTTATAGCCAGCCATATCACTAATCCGTTATACCAGGATAATAAAGTATTAAAAGGGAAAACCTATTACTATATAGTTTCTGCGGCTAATAAATGGGGCGGGGGCGCAGATGCTTATCCGGTTAGCATTACAACGGGTTTCCGTGCAAATTGGGAACAGGCAGATGTTGGAGATAACAGAGAACAAAAAAGCGCCGCGGTTTTTGATGGACGGCAATTTACCATAACAGCAGGCGGAATGGGTATTGACAGCTTAAATAATCAGTTTAAATTTATTTATACGGCCTTAAACGGCGATGGGGCCATCACATGCCGGTACGTTCCCCAGGTTAGTTCACAGTTTACCAATTTTGGCCTGGTTATCCGCGAAGGATTAACGGTTAATGCGCCGCAGATAGCTTTAGTGGTAAAACCTGAGCCATCGGGTCAGGCGGAGGCGCCAAGCTGGCACACCAGTCTCCTTTTCCGGGAGTTAGCAAGAAATGGAACAAAAACGGTTACATCAAGCCAATCGCTTGCGGAGCCTGTAGTTACTTTCAGTCGCCTCACGGGATATTATTGGCTCCGTTTACAGCGAAAGGGCGATGTATTCTCAGGTTACTCTTCAGTTGATGGAAAAAACTGGATAAAAATAGGTTCAGTAACTGGCCAAATAAAAAAATCGTTATTAGCAGGCCTGGCTGTTTCTTCCGGCTCAATGGCAACGCCTACTACCATTAGCTTTGATCAGGTCTCTTTGGAGAAATAATCCCACTTTTAATTGATCATGTTTATAATCATTTATGGGTGCGGCAGATAAAACGTAAGCAACTGCCCCGAACAAGCCCCCAAATTTGGGACGAGTACAGTTCATTGGCCGGCTATTTTCTTTTCCGTTTTTCCAGCATATCTGCTATACTTATACCCGAACATGCAGCGATCAGTGTGGCCAGGGCTGCGGCAGGCATTTCGGATTCATCTTTAAAATTGATGCAACCCTTCTGGAATTTAGCATCCGGCAGCAGCTTTTCAAATTGCTGGTACAGCGCGGGGTTCATGTACATGGGCAGGCAGTGTAACGACATGTAAGCCTTTGCACTGGCCAGCCCGTATTTCATAACGCCGCGTTCCTCGTATAAAATCATTTCTTTGCCCATCATCAGCTTGATGACAGGGGTAATTGTTGGGTCGTTAGCTATGATTGCCTCATGCAGTGTGGTCAAAAAGGCCTGCCTTTCTGCGGGTGCATCGCTGATAAATTTCATAATGCTCATACACTAAGATAAGCAAAACCAATTGATTATATTTAATGGACAAAATACTGCCCAATGAAGAAAACGATGCCTTTTGACTTCCTGCTGGATTATCTGCCCGCTGGTGTGATTGTTAAGCCTGCTGTGGGGATGTTTTATCTCTATTTCGACGGAAAGATCGTACTGATCTTCCGGGAGACCGAAAAAAATCCGCAGCATAACGGCATCTGGGTATGCACAAAACGGGATGATCACGCCAGTTTGAAGGCGGAAATTCCGGCGATCACCAATTTTTCTTTTGATGAGGGCGAGTCATTTGACACAGCCTGGTTGCTGCTCAGTAACAGCCACGATGATTTTGAAAGTGCCGCCATACAGCTTTGTGAATTGGTATCGCGCAAAGACAAAAGGATAGGCAAAGTGACGCCTAAGAGCGTGGCTTTATTTAAAGGCTTTTAAGCACCGTTTTTTTGTTGCGCCCCGTTGTTGGGGCTATGTTTGTTGGTTATAAAGGTAAACTGTCGGATGCTTTAAATTTAGCCGGCCGCCAGTTATTATAGTTGCCTCATGCCAGGCTCATGCCACCATCCATAACAACCTCGGCCCCGGTGATGAACTTTGCTGCGTCGCCCGAGAAATAGGCGACCATTTTGGCCACATCCTCGGGCTGGCCCATTTTCTTTAATGGAATGCGTTCAATCATCCAGTTATCCAGGTTTTTCCGCATGGTTTCATCCAGTCCAATTTTGTTGAGTATCTCGGTTTGAGTAGGGCCCGGGCTAACGGAGTTTACGCGGATGCCGCGGGGAGCCAGTTCAAGTGCGGCAATGCGCATGACCGAATTGAGCGCGGCTTTGCCCGAAGAATAAATAGATGAATGCACCCCATTCATGCTGGCCGTATTGGAGGAAAGGAACACCACCGATGCACCATCGTTTAACAACGGTATAAATTTGCTGAGCGTAAAATACGCGCCTTTGAAATTAATATTGATAATGCTGTCAAAAAGTGTTTCGGTGGCTTTTTCGATGGACGCGGTACCTGCAATGCCGGCGTTGATGAACAGGATATCGATTTTGCCAAATTGTGTTTCGATCTTTTTTGCCAGGTCTTCAGTCTGTATTATACTTGATTGATCAGCGATAAAACCCGTTACGCCGAGTTCGTTTGCAGCCTGATTTACGGCTTCCTGCCTTCGTCCTGATATGATTACTGTGGCACCCTGCGCTTTCATTTCCTTAGCGGTGGCATAGCCTATACCGCTGTTACCGCCGGTTATAACGGCTATTTTTTCTTTTAAAGTTTTCATGATACAAATTTATGTCGAAAATGGTATAACTTTGTTACCAGTATCACAGAGTATACCAGTATGGGAGTAGCAGAAAAAGCGGCTGAAGTTTTATCCACACCGCGTAACCAACAAGAGGAAGTAAGGGCTTTACAGGACACAATTTATGTAATTGGCGGCAAATGGAAGCTGCCCATCATTAATTCGCTTTGCAACGGCAATAAGCGTTTCCGCGATATTGAGCGGAGTATACCAGGTATTACAACGCGGATGTTATCCCGCGAACTTAAAGAAATGGAGGCTAACCAGTTGCTTAAACGTACGGTAACGCCAAATACCCCCGTACTGGTGGAATATACCGTGACGGACTATTGCCGGAGCTTTGGCGACATTATCCTCGAGATGATCAAGTGGGGTAAACAACACCGCGAGAAGATCAGGTCAGCCGAATAATACAGTTGTAGCCTGTTTCTTCGGCAAACCTGGCATCGTGCGATATCAGGATCAGCGTCCCACCAAAATCTTTTACCGTTCTGGTCAACATTTCCAGGCTTTGCAGGTCGAGGTTATTGGTGGGTTCATCCAGGATGAGTATATCGGGGGCAGTATGGCGGAGTGACAGGCAACAAAGCGCCAGTTTCAGTTTCTCGCCGCCGCTTAAGGCTGCACATTTCAGGTTCCAGCTTTCGGCAGGAAACCGGGCGTAAACTAACAACGACCGCAGTTCGTGCTCAGGTAACAAGCGGCTATTGCATTGTTGCGCCTGTTCAAAAACATTTAATTTTTCATCAATCAGGGTATACTCCTGGTCAAGATATGAGTAGCTAAAAGCGGCGCAGCTAATTTGTCCTGCGGTTGGTTGTAATTGCCCCATTAACATTTTGAGCAGGGTGGTTTTTCCGGAACCATTGGCCCCGGTAACCTGCACGCGGTCGCCCGAGCGGACCTGGAATGTTAAGGGCCGCCACAAGGGGATTTCGCCGTACCCGAAACTGATTTCCCGGGCATCAATCAGTATTTTGCCGGTGTGCAGGCCAGAGCTTTTGAGCATGATAGAAGGAGGCTGATATGTTTGCAGGCTGGATCTTTGTTCGCTGAGCTTTGCAGCAACCTGGCTTATCTTTTCATCCTGAACACTGCTTATCCGGGCACTGCTTTGTTGCGCCTGGGCTTTGCGCCGACCGGCCAGGATTCGGGGCAACGAGCCGCTATTGCCCTGTGCTTTGCCGCGGGTTTCCTGTTGCTGCCGTTGTTCTGTTAGTTCCCGGGCTTTTGCTTTGGCCTGTTTAAGGATTTTAGTTTGTTCATGAACGCGGGCCTGCAGGGCATCAATGTCCTGCCGTTTTTGGCTTTCATAAAAATCATAGTTACCGCCAAAGCGCTCCAGGCCAACGGCACTTAATTCAATAATCTCGGGCAATAAATTTAGCAAGGTGCGGTCATGGCTTATTGCAAGGATAGTGGCCTTACTGGTTTGTATTAGATGGTAAAGTTGCTCCCTGCTTTGTGTATCAAGATGATTGCTGGGCTCGTCCAACAAAATAATGCCCGGCTGATGCAATGTAATACCTGCCAACATCACTTTGGCCTTTTCCCCGCCGCTAAGTGTGCTCATGCGGTGCTGCGGGTCAAGATAGTGCAGTTGCCAGTGCGCCAGGCTTGCCAGTACGTTTTCTTCAATTTCCCAATCGTCCTGCAAATCAATGAAATGATTCTGGTGGGCATCGCCGTTCAGGATGGCCCGAAAGGCGGTGAGCTTTTTGCCAACCTGTAAAGCTTCGGCAATGGTTTGCCCGGTATTACCCATTTGCTGCGGAACATACCAAAAAGGTTCGGAAAGTGAAAGCATTCCGCCCGTGGCAAGCAATTGTCCGGCAAGCAATTGTAATAGCGTTGATTTCCCGGCGCCGTTAAAACCTACAAGCGCGGCTTTTTCGCCCTTAGCTATGGCAAGGTTTATATTTTCGAAAAGGGTTTCCCTGTCGGGATGGATATATGCGAGTGAACGGATGAGGATACTCATGATAGCAAAGTAAAAGCATTGAAAAATCGGTGACCAAAAACTACCGCGGGCTGCGGATTGTATGATGGCACATGACCATCGGTTTTACTTTGTGATTCTCATTGGAGTAATATTCGTGAACGGATGTGCAAATATAGAGTTTTCTGAAAATATGGCAAAATAGTTCGTCCAACGCCCAGGGCTGACGCATAAGAAACGTTAAAAACGGGAGGTGTTGCCAACAAAATGTTGATAAAGAGGTGATAAGTTTAAGGGTTGCGGTTGTCAAAAAGGCTTTCAAGTTTTTTTCTTTGTAAAAAAGAATATGCCCACATCCCTTCACGATCATTTCAGATGGATACCCGATCCACGCACGGGCAATAATAAGAA